>DAISLB010000029.1:0-27606 GCA_036820645.1 Clostridium sp. | reverse complement strand
CAGATATCCCAAATCTTTGATTTGGTGATAGTCGCTTTCACAGAGTAAAAGCAGAGAACTTAAATCTTTGATTTAAAGTGAATTGCTTTCTCTTTAGAGTTTTATTTCTCCCACTAAGTTTAGATGAATTATCCAGGAGTGTAGCTACTGTTAGATCCCACTTTAATAAAAGTGGAAGTGTTACAGTAGGTAGCCATCGGATAAAATATATATTTTAAGTTAGAGGTAAAAAGATGAATGGAGCAAGGAGTACAGCTGTAGAAATACTTAATGAGGTATTGGGAAATAATGAATATTCTAATAAAATTTTAAGTACGTATTTAAATAAGAATAATTTAAACAAAAAAGATAGAGCTTTAGTTACTGAAATAGTATATGGTACTTTAAAATATAGGTATACTATTGACACTATACTAGGTGATTTCATAAAAAGTAACTTAAAGAAGATGGATATAGATATAGTAAATACAATGAGAATTTCTATATATCAACTTAGGTATCTAGATAAAATACCTGAATTTGCAGTGGTAAATGAAGCTGTGGAACTTTCGAAAAAAAAATCAAAGGGACTCTCAAAATTAGTCAATGGAGTCTTACGAAATTATTTAAGAAACAAGGATAACTTGCAATGTGAACACAAAGGCGACAAAATAGATAAATTGTGTTTTAAATACTCTTTTCCAAGGTGGATGATTTCACTTTTTATTCACCAATATGGAGAAACTGTAGCAGAGAGTATATTACAAGCGCTTAATTATATACCTAAAGTTACAGTTAGGATTAATGGATTAAAAACTGACTATAAAAGTGTTTGGGGTGAACTTTTAAAAAATGGATACGATATAGGAAAAGGCAAAATATGTAAAGAGGCTATAGTAATAAATAGAGGCAGCAGTATAGAGGAAAATCCACTTTTTAAAAAGGGATATATAACAGTACAGGATGAAAGTGCCATGCTTGTAGCACATATTGTAGATCCAGAAGAAAATATGACCATACTTGATATGTGCAGTGCACCTGGAGGAAAGTCCTGTCACATGGCAGAACTTATGAAAAATACAGGAGTAATATATGCCTATGATTTACATGAAAGTAAATTGAAATTTGTAGAAGAAAATGCAAATAGAATGAATATTAAAAATATAAGATGCAATAAATTAGATGCGGAAAAATATGTAGAACAGTTTGAAGCTACAGCAGATAGAGTGCTAATAGATGTTCCATGTTCAGGATTGGGAATAGTAAGAAAAAAACCTGAAATTAAATGGAATAAAAGTATGAAGTCTGTAAATAGTCTTATAAATGTTCAGAGAAAAATCATGTTAAATTGTTCAAGATATGTGAAAGATGGTGGAAAACTTATATATTCTACTTGTACCTTAAATAAAAATGAAAATGAAGATAACATAAATTGGTTTATTAGAGAAAATCCCCAGTATAAACTAGAAAAAATTTACTGTGGTGATTTTGACAACATAATTTATCATAAAGAGGGATATATAACTATATTGCCCGATGATAATATGGATGGATTTTTTATTGCAAAAATGATAAAACATAGGTAGGTGCAATATTATGTATAATATTCTTGACTTTGATATGGAAGAATTGAAAAGTTGGATGAATGACAATTGCGAAAGTGAATTCAGAGCAAAACAGATAATGGACTGGATATATAAAAATGGCCAATGTGATTTTGACAATATGACCAATATACCTAAGAAGTTATTAGAAAAGTTAAAAACAAATTTTTACATAGGAACTACTGAATTAGTTAAAAAATGGGAGTCAAAATTTAAAGACACTTTTAAATTTTTATATAAATATAAAGATGGAAATATGGTAGAAACTGTAGTTATGAAATATAAGCATGGTAATTCTATATGTATTTCAACTCAAGTAGGATGTAGAATGGGATGTAAGTTTTGTGCATCTACAATAGATGGAATGGTTAGGAACCTGACAGCAGGAGAAATGTTAGGCCAAGTTTTAAAATCCCAGAATGAAATAGGAGAGAGAATATCAAATATAGTTCTTATGGGAAGTGGAGAACCTTTGGATAACTATGAAAATGTATTAAAATTTTTAAACATAGTAAATTCTGATTACAGTTTCAATATAGGCCAGAGACATATAACTTTATCAACTTGTGGTATAGTACCTAAGATAAAGGATTTAGCAGATAGGGATCTTCAGATAACTTTGGCCGTATCACTGCATGCTCCAAATGACGCTATGAGAAAAAAAATAATGCCTATTGCAAATAAATATTCCATAAAAGATATAATAGATGCATGTAAATATTATATAGAGAAAACAGGTAGAAGGGTATCTTTTGAATATGCCCTGGTAAGTGGAGTAAATGATAGTTTAAAATGTGCTGATGAGTTAACGAAAATGATAAGTGGATTATTGTGTCATGTTAACTTAATACCAGTCAATGAAGTGAAGGAAAATAACTTAAAAAAATCTTCTTCTGATGATATAAAAAACTTTTACCATAGGTTGATTAAAAATAAAATAGATACTACTATAAGAAGAGAAATGGGGTCAGACATAGATGCTGCTTGCGGACAACTGAGGAGAAGTTATTTAGAATCAAAAAGGTATAGAGAGGGTGTAGAAAATGGTGGGGATCTTATCAGACGTAGGTAATGTAAGAAAGCTAAATGAAGATTTTGTAGATTTCTATAATGGAAAAAAATTTAACTTATATGTGATAGCAGATGGAATGGGAGGACATAATGCAGGAGAAGTAGCCAGCAGAATTGCTGTGGAAACAACCATTTCTTACATGCAATCAAATGAAACGTCAAATATGGAGCAAGATTTATTAAAAGCTGTAAGTGTAGCAAATGAAAAAATTTACGAACTTTCTATGAGTCACAGCCAATTTGGTGGAATGGGGACAACTATAACGGTCTGTCTTGTAAAAGATAAAAAAATGATAGTAGCAAATGTAGGTGATAGCAGCTGCTATGTTGTAAAATATGATGGCATAACAAAAGTAACTAAAGATCATTCCTTAGTACAACAACTGGTGGATGAAGGTAGTATAACTGAAGAAGAAGCAGCAATTCATCCTAATAAAAATATAATAACAAGGGCACTTGGAACTAATAAGTCTGTAAAAGTGGATATATTTGAAGTAAATCTAGAAGATGTAAATAGAGTAATGCTGTGTACTGACGGGTTATCTAATGGAGTAAATATGAACGAAATGTATGATATAATAATGAATAACAATAACGAGGATGCTTGCAAGCAGCTAATAGAACTGAGTAAACTTAGAGGTGGAAAAGATAATATATCAGTTATTGTATTTGAAGGAGAGTGTAAAAGATGATAGGGACTGTGCTAGGGAATAGATATGAGTTGCTTGAAAAAATAGGAGAGGGAGGTATGGCTATTGTTTATAGAGCTAAAGACAACCTCCTAAACAGAAACGTAGCTGTTAAAATTCTCAAAGAAGAATTTTCAAACGATGGAGAATTTGTCACTATATTATTATTTGAAAGACTGGCAGCGGCTGTAGCTTCAAATAATAATATAGTGAAAATATATGATGTAGGATCTCAGGAGGATATAAACTATATTGTTATGGAATGTGTTACGGGAAAAACTTTAAAGCAGATAATAAGGGAAGAAGGGAAAATACCTCCAGATAGGGCAGTGGAAATAGCGATTCAGATAACTAAAGCTTTAAAATGTGCCCACAAAAACAACATTATACATAGAGATATAAAACCTCATAATATTCTTGTGACAGAAGATGGTATAGTAAAAGTAACGGACTTTGGTATTGCCAAAGCTTCAGATTCAGTTACAATAACTAATTCTAATAAGATAATGGGTTCCGCACACTACTTTTCTCCAGAGCAGGCAAAAGGAAGTGTTGTAGACTTTAGAACAGATATTTACTCCCTTGGTATAGTTATGTATGAAATGGTTACAGGACGTGTTCCCTATGATGCAGAAAGTCCTGTGTCAATAGCACTAAAACATATACAAGAACCCGTAGTTCCACCAAATCAGTTAAATGAAAATATACCAGATAGTTTAAATAAACTTATTTTGAAATCTGTTGAAAAAGAGCCTATAAGAAGATATCAGACCATGGAAGATATGTTAGTGGACTTGAAAAAAATAGAAAATAATCAAAAAATTAATTTGGTAGATGATGACTTAAGTGAAGACATGACTAGGATAATGGATCCTGTAGATGTAAGTAATGCTTATAAAAATCAGTACGATTATGATGATGAAATGGAGCCAGTAAGAAGACCAGTTAAATTAAAATTGGATCCTAAAAAGAAAAAAAGGATATTGACCACTGCAATAGGTGTTCTTGTAGTTGTAATAGGTATAATTTCAGGTTATATTTGGTATAATGCATATAGCAGCGGAGATATAACTGTGCCAAATATAGTAGGTATGAAACAGGGTGCTGCCAAACAGTTGGTAGAAACTAAAAAACTTAATTTTGTAGTAGGAGGCAAAGAAAAAAGTGACAAACCAGAAGGAACAGTAATAGAGTGTTCTCCTAGATCAGGAACAAAGGTAAAAGTAAAGTCAGATGTAAGGGTAATTATAAGCAGTGGATCTACTGCATTGGCTGTTCCAAATTTAGTTAATGTAGATTATGCCACTGCAAAGGATATTATATCAAACGCTGGGCTTACTTTGGGAACTGTATCTTATAGGCACAATGATGAAGTAGCAGAAGGGAATGTTATAAGCCAGGATCCTGCACCAGATAGTAAAGCTGAAAAGGGTACAAAAGTAAATCTTGTGGTAAGCAAGGGAGCGGATGCAAAATATGTAACAGTGCCGGATGTTTCAGGCAAAAATATAGAAGAGGCAGCTTCCATAATGGCAAATTCAGGACTTAAAGTTTCTAGAAATTCAGTAACTACTTCAGATAAATCTCAGAGTGGAGTTGTAACAAGTCAAAGTATAGGATCATCAAAACAAGTTAAGGAAGGCACTACGGTAAGCTTAACTTATTATGAATATAAAGAGTCTACAAATGATCAGAGTAATAATAGCTCTGGTAGTAAAAGTGGAGGACAAAATACAGCAAGTAGCCAACAAAGTAAAAATGGAAATGGTAATAATAGTGGGAGTGACGGAAGTACTTCTCAAGCTAGTAGTGATCAAGGCCAAGATAGTAGTAGTAGTAGTAGTAGTAGTAGTAGTAGTAGTGACCAAAACAAAGGTAGTAGTAGTGACCAAAACAAAGGTAGTACGCAAACTTCAGATAAAACAAATTAGGAGGAATTTATGAAGGGAACTATAGTTAAGGGAATAGGAGGATTTTATTATATAAAAACAGATAGTGGGATAATTGAATGTAAGGCAAGGGGAAAGTTTAGGTATAACTCAATTTCCCCTATGGTAGGAGATAAAGTGGATATTACACTAGAAAAAGAGCAGGGAGTTATTAATAAAATCTATCCTAGAAAAACTAAATTGAAGAGACCTGCTGTAGCTAATGTAACTCAGGCACTGGTGGTTTTTGCATTTAGCCGTCCTGAAATAAATGAAGATTTATTAAACAGATTTCTTATAAGCTGTGAATTGAATGATTTGAAAATAATAGTTTGTTTTAATAAACTGGATTTGGCCGAGGAAGAAGAAAAATCTTATATAATAGACACTATGAAAAGTATAGGATATGATGTAATATTTTTGACGGCAAAGGAAAATTATGGAATTGATCAAATTAAAGAAAAGCTTAAAGGAAATATTACGGTACTGTGTGGTCCGTCAGGAGTTGGAAAGTCTACTATTTTAAATGCCATTTCAGGAAAAAAGATTATGGAAACAGGTGACATAAGCCAAAAATTGAAGATGGGAAAACACACTACAAGACACAGTGAGTTAATAGAATTAGAAGAAGGGCTCATAGTGGATACTCCTGGATTTTCCTCTCTGAATATATCTGATATATCAGAGGAAGAACTTCAGTATTGTTTTCCAGAGTTTACTGATCTTATAGGGCAGTGTAGATTCACAGGTTGTTTTCATTATAAAGAACCGGATTGTGCCATTAAAGCTTCTGTTGAAGATGGAAGAATAAATAGAAAAAGATATGAGTTTTATATTAAGGTTTTAAATGAAATTATAAGTAAAAAGAAGTACTGAATTGCTCAGGGAGTAGTATAAAATTAAGGAGAGAGAAACATATGATAAGAATAGCACCTTCAATATTATCTGCAGATTTTTCAAAATTAGGAGAAGATATAAAAAGCCTAGACAAATATGGGGCCGATTTAATTCATATAGACGTAATGGATGGAAATTTTGTACCAAATATATCTTTTGGAGTACCTATTATTAAAAGCATAAGGCCTCTTACAAAGTTGCCTTTTGACGTACATTTAATGGTAGAGGAACCTGCAAAGTATGTAGAAGATTTTGTAAAATCAGGGGCAGATATTATAACAGTTCATTTTGAAGCTGATAGGCATTTAGATAGAACTATAAATTATATAAAAAGTTTTGGAGTAAAAGCGTCGGTTGCACTAAATCCAGCTACTTTAGTGGACAATATAAAATATTTAATACCTTATTTAGACATGGTTCTTATAATGTCTGTAAATCCAGGATTCGGAGGGCAAAAATATATAGAGTATTGCTATGATAAAATTAAGTATATAAAAGAGCTAAGCAATAAATATAATAAAAATTTAATGATAGAAGTAGATGGCGGTGTTTCAAAGGGCAATATGGCAAAAATAGTAGACAGTGGTGCCAATGTACTAGTAGCTGGTTCTGCTGTGTTTAAGGGTGGAAATATAGAAGAAAACATAAGACTATTAAGAGAGGAAATTTAAAATGAAGGCAATTATAGTATCTGGGGGCAGTGCACCTTCTAGAAAATTAATTGAAGACGAAATCGAGGGAGATTCTATTTTGATTTGTGTAGACCGAGGGGCAAATTGTCTATATGAATATAAAATTATACCGGATTATTTAATTGGAGATTTTGACTCCATAGATAAGGATGTTTTAACGTTTTTTAAAAGTAAAAAATGTTCTATAGATATTTATCCTAGGGCTAAAAATTCTACGGACACTGAAATTGCAGTAGAAAAATGCCTGGAATTAAAAGCAGACCAGATAGTAATGCTTGGGTGTACTGGAAGCAGGGTGGATCATGTTTTAGCTAACTTAGGAATGCTTTTAAAATGTAACCGTAGTGGAGCAAAGGCATATATGAAAGATGAACATAATACTATTCAATTATTATGTAAGACAACTACAATAAAAGGATATCCTAGAGAGACCTTTTCTCTTCATGCCTACTGTAACGTAGTCAAGAATCTAAATATAATAGGTGCTAGATATGAGTTAAGTAATTATGATTTGGCTTTAGGTGATGCAAGGACAGTATCTAATGAATTTATTAAAGATGAAGCTCGTATAGTATTTGATAGCGGTATGCTTTTGTGTATGTATAGTAAAGATTGAATAGAAGTGATTAAATAGGGTTTCTAAGCAAAAATCTTCATTCACTATTAATTATTAATTTAAATATAATTTTCAATTATCAAAAATATGACTGTATAAGTTGATTTTTAATTTATAAAGCTTTAAGTTTGCAATTATAAAAAGTAGTAACAAGATGAAGACATTATGCATATAATAGTATAAAGCAATTTTTAAGGGATAATAGCGTGAAAAAGAAAAGCTGTATTAAGAGAAGGACAAAGAAAAAAATAGGATTAATAGCTTTATCTATAGGTGCTGGATTTTTAATGACAGTTATTATCCCAATATGGGGTTGGATAATAGCTGCAGGTCTGGGGCTAATTTATTGTGGATGGTATTTAATAAGTTATCATAAATAAGGGGGTAGTTTAATGAAAATTATTGCATTTAAGCTTCCAGGATTTCTATCTGCAATTGTAAAGTTTTTTACTAAAAAAAAATAAGTATTTAAAGACAAAAATGCAATTGTTTATAAACAACTGCATTTTTATTTTTTATATAGCACGTTGAACCTTTCCTGAACGAAGGCACCTTGAACAAACATGTATAGTTTTTGGTGTTCCATTAACTATAGCCTTAACTTTTCTTACATTTGGAGTCCAAGTTCTTTTAGATTGACGGTGGGAGTGACTGTATTGTACACCAAATACTACACCTTTTCCGCATATTTCACACTTCTTTGACATTAAAAACACCTCCTTATGAGTCCTTTAAAATTCAAACACCACTTATTCTACCACAGAAAGCATAATAAGTGCAAGTAAATAAAATTTCTGCAATTCGTAATTTGAAATTAAATAAAAAAATTTTCCAACAAAGCAATGCGACTTTAGGGGATTTCAAAGGCTAATATTTATACAAAAACTTTGAATATTTAATGCATAAATTGTATATTACGAATTGCAGTTGAATAAATGTTTTATTTAATATAAAATATGTTTATGGTATTATAGAATATAATATTTTAGTAAGGAGGTTTTTGTATGATAGCTAGTATTGGCGGAGAAAATGGGTATATTGACTATTCGGAAGAAGTAGTTGCAAACATAGTTGGGTTATCAACTATGGAATGCTATGGAGTAGTGGGTATGGCTTCCAGAAATGCAAAAGATGGATTTTGGGAATTAATAAAAGGTGGAAGTTTTAATAAAGGAGTAAGGGTTCGTTCCCAAAATAACGAACTTATAATAGAGCTATATATAATAGTGGAATATGGTACGAAAATATCAGTGATTTCAAATAGTATAATACAGAGGATAAAATATAATGTAGAAAACTACACAGGACTCAAAGTATCAACTATTACAGTAAATGTTCAAGGAGTTAGAGTCTAGGGAGGTAATTCGTAAAAATGGAATACTTAAATATAGATGGGCATCATTTTTACAACATGGTTGTAAATGCTAACAATAACTTGGAGGATCAAAAAGATTTTGTTAACTCGTTAAATGTATTTCCTGTTCCCGATGGTGATACAGGAACTAATATGTCTATGACCCTTAAAAGTGCAGTACTTGAGGTAAGTAACTCTAAAGACAGTTCTATAGAAAGTATCTCTAAACAATTAGCTAAAGGTGCGCTTATGGGGGCAAGAGGGAATTCAGGAGTAATACTATCTCAGATATTTAGAGGAATAGCAAAAGGCCTTCAGGGGAAAAAACAGGTAAATTCAGAAGAGTTTGCAAATAGCCTACAGGAAGGAGCAAAATCTGCTTATAAAGCTGTTATGCGTCCTACAGAAGGAACCATATTAACTGTTATAAGGGTTGCTGGTGAAAGTGCTGTTAAGTCCAGTAAAAAGGATATAACTGAGTTACTTCAAGATGTATGTAGCTATAGTAGAACTATACTGAATAAAACTCCTGACATGCTTCCTGTTCTAAAAAAAGCAAAAGTAGTAGATGCAGGTGGAATGGGGCTTTTAATTATACTTCAAGGAATGCATAAAGTTTTAAAGGACGGTAAGGAAAATGTAGTCATAGAAGAAGCTCACGATAAAGAAGTTAAATCTGTAGTTAAAGATTTAGGACATGAGGATATAAAATATGGATATTGTACAGAATTCTTTATCCACTCTAAAGGAACTGACGTAAACGAATTCAAGAAAAAGTTGGAGACCATGGGAGATTCCATGGTAGTGGTGGATGATGAAGATATAATTAAAGTGCACATTCACACAAATGATCCGGGAGGGATCCTTTCAGAGGCAATTAAGCTAGGAGAATTGTCAAAAATAAAAGTAGATAATATGAGAGAACAGCACAGACATCTTTTAAGTATAGAAAATTTTCAAGAAAATTCAGATGAAGATAAAACTTATAATAATAGTGAAAAACTCAGTTATGAAGAAAAAACTGAGTCACAAAAGTGTGCTATTATTTCAGTAGCTGTGGGAGATGGAATTAAGGCCATATTTGAAGATTTAGGGGTAGATTATGTCATAGAAGGCGGACAGACCATGAATCCCAGCACTGAAGATATATTAAATTGTATAAACAAAGTAAATGCTGAGAATATAATTATATTACCTAACAATAAAAATATAATTATGTCTGCTAATCAGGCAAAGGAGATGTCCCATAAAAATGTAAGGGTTGTGCCTAGTAAGACCATACCCCAAGGTATTACTGCAATAACATCTTTTAATTCAGATATTGATATAGATGAAAATATAAGTACTATGGAAAGTGTACTAACTGCAGTGACTACTGGTTCTGTAACCTATGCAGTTAGGGATACAGAAATAGATGAAATAAGTATAAAAAAAGGAGATATATTAGGACTTATTGATGGAAAGATAGAGCAAGTTGGAAAGGATATGTTTGAAGTTTGTGACAAGCTTTTAGAGAATATGATAAAAGAGGATAGTGAACTTATAAGTATATATTATGGTACAGATTGTGATGAAGAGAAAGTAAAGCATTTTGTAGAAGAAATTGAGAAGAAGTATATGGAGATGGATGTACAATGTTATAGTGGAAAACAGCCTTTATACTATTTTATAATTTCTGTTGAATAAAAAAAGCCTAGAGCTTTTTTTATTTTTGGTATTGATAAAAAGGCAGGTGAGAATTTGTGAATCTAAGGGAGGATATCAGATCATTAAAAGGAGTAGGTGAGGTAACTTGTAAAAATTTAAACAAATGTTGTATATTCAACATACTTGACTTACTTTTATATTTTCCAAGAGATTATGATATTATTTCTAGCTGCAGTAATTTAAAAGGAAATACAGAAGGAAAGGTCATGATAGATTGTAAGGTTAATTCAATAGAAAGAGATATAAGGACTAAGACTGGTAAAATAATTTCTACGATTGTTTTTGAAAACAAAAGTGGACTTTTTAAGGCAAAGTGGTTTAATCAACCTTATGTGAAAAAGAAGTTTAAGATAGATAGTGAATATAGAATAGCAGGTAAAATTGAGCAGTACAGAGGAACTAATATTATAACAAATCCTAAAATAGTTAGTTCTAATAAAAATAGTAAAATTGAAGAAAAGATACTTCCTATATACCCTTTAAAGTCCGGAATAACCAATAATACATTTATAAAACTTATATCTAATGTACTTGCTAAAGTAAGAATAGATGAAAATTTACCTAAGTGGATAATTACAAAATATAAGCTCTGTAGTTTGGATAGAGCTATAAGAATAATACATAATCCAGTTAATTTTAAAGAATTGAGAGAAGGAAAAAAGAGACTTAAATTCCAAGAACTCTTTACTTATTCCCTAAAAATTTTGATGTTAAAAGGGTACTTTGAAAAAAATAAAAGGGGAGTGGCATTTAAAATAGCTCCGGAGTTAATAGAGCTAAAGAATAAATTACCGTATAAACTTACAAAAGCTCAAAATAAAGTTATAAGAGAAATACTTATAGATGAAAAAAGAGAGGTTCCTATGAATAGGCTGTTGCAGGGAGATGTAGGAAGTGGAAAGACTGTAGTGGCATTAATAGCTATTTTTAATGTGGTAAAAAACGGTTACCAAGCAGTTTTAATGGCTCCAACAGAAATATTGGCACAGCAGCACTATGAAGAAGCTAACAAACTTTTAGAGGGTTTTGATGTAAATGTAGAATTATTGTGTGGAAGTGTTAACCCAAAAAATAAAGGTAAAATAAAAGAAAAATTAAAAATGGGTGAAATAGATATTATAATAGGAACGCATGCCCTAATTGAAGATAATGTGGAGTTTAAAAATATAGGAATAGTAGTTACAGATGAGCAGCATAGGTTTGGAGTAATGCAGAGAAGTAAACTGGTAAATAAGGGAGATCATGTAGATACTCTTATTATGACAGCTACGCCTATTCCGAGAACTTTGAGTTTGTATTTATATGGGGATTTAAATGTATCAACTATAGATGAACTTCCTCCAGGAAGGCAGAAAATAGATACTTATTACAGAGATAAAAATTCAAGGGATAAGGTTTATAGATTTGCTTTGGAGGAAATAAAGAAGGGAAGACAAGTATATGTAGTATGTCCCCTTGTAGAGGAAAACGAGGAGTTGGATTTAAGTTCAGTAGAAGATATGTATGAAGAATTAAAGGAGAAATATTTTAAAAATATACAAATAGATATACTGTATGGAAAAATGCAGCCGAAACTCAAAGAAGAAAAGATGAATAAATTTAAAAATGGTGAGATAAAGGCTATAATTTCAACTACGGTTATAGAAGTGGGTATAAATGTGCCAAATGCTACGGTTATGATAATAGAAAATGCAGAGAGATTTGGGCTTGCACAGTTGCACCAATTGAGAGGAAGAGTAGGAAGGGGTTCTTATAAATCATATTGCATTTTGATTGCAGATATTAAAAACGATATAATAAGAAAAAGAATGGAGATAATGAGAAGCAGCAATGATGGATTTTTTATTGCAGAGCAAGATTTGAAGATAAGAGGCTCAGGAGAAATTTTTGGATTTAGGCAGCATGGGGAAGATGAACTTGTTTTTTCTAATTTAGTAGAAGATATAGATGTATTTAAAGTAGCTAACGGGGAAGCAAAAAAACTTTTAGCAAGTAAAGATGAGGAGGATATAAGAATAAAAGAAGAAATATTAAATAACTTAGAAAGAACTTCAAAATTTATAAGCTTTAATTAAAGCTTATAAATTTTGAATAATATAAAGATATATGCTAAAATATTATAAAATAACTATAGTATGTAAAATAGGAGGAAGATTTATGCGAATAATTGCGGGTCTTGCCAGAGGAAGAAAATTAATGTCTCCTAATGGATATGATATTACAAGACCTACTTTAGATAGAGTTAAGGAAGCCATGTTTAATATAATTCAGAATAGAGTGTATGGTTCAAAAGTATTAGACGTATTTGCAGGTACGGGGAGCTTAGGACTTGAAGCTGCAAGCCGTGGTGCAGAAAAATGTTATTTAGTTGACAGGAGTAGTGACACTTTTTACTTTTTAGACAAAAATGTAAAAAACTTAGGATTCTCTGATATATGTAAAACTATTAATAAGGATTCTTATGAGGCTTTAAGGGAACTTTCAAGAAAAAATTTAATGTTTGACATAATATTTATTGATCCACCTTATAAAAAGGACATGATCCCGCCAGCTGTAGAGATAATTGAAAATAAAAATTTATTAAAAAAAGATGGAATTATAGTTACTAAAATTGATACGAGTGAAGAAATATATAAAGGAAACATTAATATAGTTTTGATAAATCATAGAAAATACGGAAAAACCACGGTGTGTTTTTATAAATATAAGGAGGATTAATTATCATGAAAACTGCGGTATACCCAGGGAGCTTTGATCCAATAACCAATGGACATTTAGATATAATAAATAGGGCGTGTAAAGTATTTGACCAATTAATAGTAGGAGTATTAATTAATCCTGAAAAGCAGGGCTTATTTAATATTGAAGAAAGAGTAAAATTAATGAAAAAGGTAGTGAAGGATATACCTAACGTAAAAGTTGAGAGCTTTAGCGGTCTGTTAATAGATTTTATGAAAAAAAACGATATTCAAGTTATAGTAAAAGGATTGAGAGCAGTATCAGATTTTGAATATGAATTTCACATGGCTCTTATGAATAAAAAGCTAGATCCTGATATAGAGACAGTGTTTATGATGACTAATGCCAAGAATTCTTTTTTGAGCTCATCCTCAGTAAAGCAAGTTGCTATGTTTGGGGGATGTATTAAAGGTTTAGTACCTGAAGAAATAAGAGTTGATATTATGGACAAGATTAATAGAGTTTATAAGAAGTACTAAGGGATCTTAGGGGGAAAAAATTATGGATGCTATTAAATTAATAGAATATCTTGAAGAAATTATAGATACATCGGCAAAAGTTCCCATGACGGGGAAGGTTATGGTGAATAAAAAGGAAATTTTAGATGTGCTACAAAAAATAGTTAATTACCTTCCTGCCGAGATTAAAAAGGCCCAATGGATAGTAAACGAAAAAGAAAGAATTTTAAGTGAAGCTGTACAAGAATCTGAAAATATGAAAAAAGAAAACTTGAGTTTGTTAAGGCGTCAAATAGAAAATCATGATATTACTAAAGAGGCTAATATGAGGGCAGAAGAAATTATATCATCTGCAAAGAAAAATGCCAAGGCAATAAGACTAGGCGCTCGAGACTATGCAGATGAACTATTAAGTCAGCTGGACAATGAATTGTCAAATAAAAGTGATGAAATGATGGCAATGTTAAAAGTAGAGATTCAAAAGATGTTAAACAATCTAGACAATAGTATGGTTCTAAAAACGGAAGATATAAGAGCAAATATAAAAGAGTTAAGAGACATGAAATAATTGTTTTAATTCATATAAAATCCAGGGAGTAATAAGTAAAATTATAGTAAGTATAAACAAGTTGTCGAAGTATGTAGTTATTTTATAATAAGGTAGAAAAGTTTCTTGCGATAATTTTAGAGAGAATAGGTTATAAAGTGATAAACTAAATATGGAACATATTATTCCCTGTAATATTTTCCTAAGAGAATATTTTTTCAAAGATATTTTAAATTTATAGGTAAAAGAGTATACTTGGGATATAATTGATAATCCACTAAAGGTGAATAAAAAACTTACTAGCACAATTTTTAAATTAAGAGAGGCGCTAGAAGAGGATATTAAGCTGCATCCGTTAGTCATTTCTATCATTCCAAGCAAGATTCCTTCCATTATATTACTCGAAATGCCAGTTATTCCTGAAATACCATTAATTATTAAATTAAATAGAGTATTATTTTTTAAAATACTATTTACAACAGAAAACAATATGACAAATCCACCTATTGATATACAATTTTTTAAAGAATCTTCAATGCTGCTTTTAAATACTTTTCCAATATTTTCACTGACATGAGTATAATTTCTATAAGCAATAGGTTTGTAGTATATTTTTTTAGAAGGTATCAAAAAGCTCATGACTATACAAGACAGCAAATTAGAAAGTAATAGTATATACCCTATAAAAGGGCTCTTTAGCATGGAAACTCCAACAGAACCTAGCATAAATAGGGGGCTTGCATTAGAAGCTATATTTAAAAGTCTCTCGCAGGTGAAAATGTCTATTATCTTTTTTTCATAAAGCTGGCAGGCATATTTTGCTCCAAGAGGATACCCACAAAGTGTGCTTATAATTAGCACGAAGCTGCAGCTAGTTGGAAGTCTTAAGGGTTTACATAGGGCTTTGCCTATTAATTTTGAGTATATGTACACTCCATCACAGGAGAGTATTATGTTGGATACAACTAAAAATGAAAATAAAGATGGAAATACTTTGTAAAAAAATAGCATGCTGCCTGAAATTACCCCGTCTATACATAGCTTTGGAGCAAGTATAATTTCAAGTATAAAAATTGAACATACTATAGTTATAAGTAAATTTTTATCTTTTAGTAAAATAAAAAGAAGTATTAATATTGCACATATTAAAAGATAAAACAAAAGTTCCAAGATATCACCTACTTTCTAAAAACTTTTACTGAATAGGAACATAGTTTATTAAATTATATTTAAAAAGTAGGGAACTTATTCTGAATTTTAGCTACTATGTATCTGCCATAATAGGGCTCAAAATATAATCGCTGTTAAAAGATATATTTTTGTTTAACATACTATAGGCTTTGGTAGACTGTATGTCTAATTGCAAAGTTTCATTTGTTTTCTTTGGAAGCTTTCCGTAAATTGGAATAGAAGATCTGCTTTTCATTTCTTTAAGTACTTTTATACCGGTAGAATTAAACCCTAAAATTCTTCCATAGGGACACATATTTCTTCTCAATATTTCAGTATTTAAATTTTCAAATCCTAAAAAGAACTGGCACAATATTCTACTTATCCGGCTGTAAGTATATCTTTTGGTTTTGGCTTTAACTATTATATCGTCGTAAGAGCAGTTATTTTGTAAGGATTTAAGTATCCTATTTTCAATTCCTTCGGATATGTCAGGTAAATTTTTAATCTTATTTCCATATAGAAAGGATTTATACCTTAAATAAGGTACCATGGAATCCTCAAAAACAAAATCACATCCTGTAGATTGAAATTTTTTTAAAATAGAAAGTACATTTTCTGGAATATTAGAACTTAAATCATTTATGTCTCCCTTTAATTTTAAAAAATTACGTATAGAGGATGCACTGGAAAAAGAATGCTGCATATTTAAGTTATTATATGAACTTCCGATTCTCTTTATTGAAATAGGAGTAATATGGCTTTTTATCCTTATTAGATTTTTTAAATACTCTATACCTAGAATATTGTTTGGAGATTGAAGTATTTGATCTATATTATACTTTGCAAGAGAGCTTTTAGTGTTTAATAGGAACTCATTTAAAGCATTATTTCGTGCAGAGGGATAAGACATACCCTTTGACATTTTTTTTCTTAAAAGTAATTTGAATTGGTTAGGTTCTTCTGCAAGAAGTTTTGCAATAGATTTTAGCAAGTTTATATTACTGCATTCACTTCCAAAGCAAAGATTTGTTACTACACCTAAATTTTCTAAAAGACTTACAGCACCATAGGCAAAAAATTCAGCAGAAGATAAGCTGTAGATGACTGGAAGTTCAAATACCAGGTCCACTCCATTTAGAAGTGCCATTTTGGTTTTAGTCCATTTGTCAATTATAGATGGTGAGCCCCTTTGTACGAAATTACCACTCATCACTGCGATTATAGCATCGCATTTTGTGGCAGAACGAGCACTTTCAATATGATATTTGTGTCCATTGTGAAAGGGATTATATTCAACTATTATTCCAGTTATGTTCATAGATATTTTCCTTTCTAAAATATTTTATTCTATAATAAAAAACTATAAGTGTAAGTAAAATATATACATATTATAACAATAGAATCAATATTAGTGTAGAACTTTTGAATAGAGAAACTATAAGTATATCTATCTTTAGTTTAAATTTTTACTTTTTTGATTTGTATTGTATAATATTGGAGTAAAATATTTACCAGAAAGACTTTATTATAACTTAATTTGTAAAATATGTTAGCTAAAGCTTTTAATTCAATAATTTTTCATTGAAAAATACAACTAAAATGGATTATAGTATAAGTGTGTATAATTTTATGTTAAATTTGAATGGAGGAAAAAGATATGAAATTGATGGAAAAAATTTGGGATAAAGCAAAGGAAGACAAAAAGAAAATTGTCTTAGCTGAAGGAGAGGAAGAAAGAACTCTTCAGGCTTCTCAAAAAATAATTAAAGAAGGTCTTGCAAATCTAATTCTAGTGGGTGATGAAAAGGTAATAAAGGAGAAAGCATCAAAATTAGGTGTGAACTTAAATGGAGCAGAAATAGAAAATCCAGAAACATCGGATAAACTAAAAAAATATGCAGATGCTTTTTATGAAATGAGAAAGAAAAAAGGAATAACACCAGAAAAAGCGGACAAAATAGTAAGAGATCCATTATACTTTGCTACAATGATGGTTAAATTTGGAGATGCAGATGGGTTAGTTTCAGGTGCAGTGCATACTACAGGTGATCTTTTGAGACCAGGACTTCAAATAGTAAAGACAGCTCCAGGTGCATCAGTAGTTTCAAGCACATTTTTAATGGAAGTACCAAATTGTGAATATGGTGACAATGGTTTACTTTTATTTGCTGATTGTGCTGTAAATCCATGCCCAAATAGTGAAGAGTTGGCTTCAATTGCAATAACTACAGCAGAAACTGCAAAGAGCTTATGTGGAATGGATCCAAAAGTTGCAATGCTTTCATTTTCTACTAAGGGAAGTGCAAAACATGAATTAATAGACAAAGTTACAAAAGCTTTAGAAATTGCTAAAAAAGCTAAACCAGATTTAAGTATAGACGGAGAATTACAATTAGATGCCGCTATCGTAGAAAAGGTTGCAAGTTTAAAGGCTCCTGGAAGTGAAGTAGCAGGAAAGGCTAATGTACTTGTATTTCCAGACATTCAAGCAGGAAATATAGGTTATAAACTTGTTCAAAGATTTGCAAAAGCTGAAGCTGTAGGACCTATATGCCAGGGATTTGCAAAACCTATAAATGATTTGTCAAGGGGATGTAACTCTGATGATATAGTAAATGTAGTAGCTGTAACAGCAGTTCAAGCACAAGCTCAAAAGTAATGTCAAGAGGATATAGTTCTGTGATGTAGTAAATATAGTAGTTGTAACAGTAGTTTGGTATAATGTATATGAAAGAAAATAACAAGTCAAAGATGCGAAGGATATTTTGTGTCAGACAGGGAAACAGGTTCTGCAGATACAGTATGACGCAAAATAGGCTAGCATATTGACTGGTTATTTTTCAAATATGCCTAAGCTCAAAAGTAATAACAAAACTTGGAAGTAATTTATTTTTAGGAGGAATATTAAACATGAAGGTATTAGTAGTAAACTGTGGAAGCTCATCTTTAAAATATCAACTTATTGATATGCAGGATGAAAAGGTTATGGCAAAGGGTCTTGTAGAAAGAATAGGAATGACTGGCTCAACTTTAACACACAAGGTTAATGGAGAAAAGTTTGTTACAGAGCAGGCAATAAGAAACCATAAAGTTGCTATACAATTAGTATTAAAAGCTCTTGTAGATAAAGAACATGGTGTAATAAAAGATATGGCAGAAATATCTGCTGTAGGACATAGAGTTTTACATGGTGGGAAAAAATATGCTTCATCCGTTCTTATTGACGAAAATGTAATGAAGGCAATAGAAGAATGTATTCCATTAGGACCACTACATAATCCAGCTAATATAATGGGAATAGATGCCTGTAAAAAATTAATGCCAAGTACTCCAATGGTAGCAGTATTTGATACAGCATTTCATCAGACAATGCCAGATTATGCTTATATATATGCATTACCTTATGATTTGTATGAAAAATATGGTGTCAGAAAATATGGTTTTCATGGAACTTCCCATAAATTCGTTTCACTTGAGGCAGCTAGATTAATGAAAAAAGATCCAAAAGATCTTAAGTTAATAACATGCCATTTAGGAAATGGAGCTAGCTTATGTGCAGTAAACGGAGGGAAAGCAGTTGATACAACTATGGGACTTACTCCTCTTGAAGGGCTTGTAATGGGAACTAGATGTGGTGATATAGATCCAGCTATAATATCGTACGTAATGAAGAGAACAGGTATGATGATAAATGAAATGGATACTTTAATGAATAAAAAGTCAGGAATACTCGGAATATCAGGAGTAAGCAGTGATTTTAGAGATGTAGAAAAGGCTGCAGATTCAGGCAATTACAGAGCGAAGCTTGCATTGAATTTGTATTATTACAAAGTTAAATGTTTCATAGGAGCTTATGTTGCAGTTTTAAATGGAGCAGATGCTATAATATTTACAGCAGGACTTGGAGAAAATTCATCTAGGAGTAGATCTAATATATGTAAAGGTTTAAGCTATCTTGGAATTAAAATAGACGAAGAAAAGAATAAGAAGAGGGGAGAAGCTGTGGAAATAAGCACACCTGATTCAAAAGTAAAGGTATTGGTAATTCCTACAAATGAAGAACTTATGATAGCTAGGGATACAAAAGAAATAGTTGAAAATAAATAAAACTTGACTTTTAATGCTAATCTCTATATAATAGGTTGTGGCTAATATGTAGAGGTGAGTGATATGAAATTAAATGTATCAGATTTACTAAGTGGAGAAGCTATTACAAAGGATATAGATGTTGCGGTAAAAGAAAAGGGATTCTATGATGGAAGTGAATACATAAAATTATTAGAGCCTCTAAAGTTTAGCGGAACTTTAAGTAAAGAAGAGGATATTCTCCTGTTAGAAGGAAGAATTAATACTTTGCTAGAGCTCACTTGTTCACGGTGCCTAAGTAAATTCTCTTATGCTGTAAACATTACTATTACCGAAAAATTTACCAATAATGATAAGGAAAATAGGGATGATGAAGTCATCTTTATAGATAGTAATATTCTTGATATTGCGGAAATAATAGAAAATAACATAATATTAATTTTACCAATTAAGAGGCTTTGCAAGGAGAATTGTAAAGGGTTATGCCAACAGTGTGGCACTAACTTAAATAATTCTAAATGTCAGTGCAAAAGCGATGATATTGATCTGAGATTGGCAAAGCTAAAAGATATGTTTTTCACTGATTAAGGAGGTGTTTACTGTGGGAAATCCGGCCAGAAAATTCTCAAGAGCAAGAAGGGACTCTAGAAGAGCACAGACTTTTAAATTAGGTTTACCAGGTTTAGTTGAGTGTCCTCAGTGCCATGAAATGAAACTTGCACATAGGGTTTGTAAAAACTGTGGATATTATAAGGGTAAAGAAATTATTTCAACTGAAAATTAATAAAAGAAAGTCATTTGACTTTCTTTTTTTGTTAATGTACACTAGAAAAGTTAGGCTATATTAAGTAATAAAGGTCCAGATTATAGGATAGGATGTGAAAATATGATAATTGCTGTGGATGGTATGGGAGGAGATTTTGCACCTTGTGCTGTAGTGGAAGGGATAGTAGAAGCAGTTAAGGAACAAGACGTAAATATAATAATAACCGGCCCAAAAGAGCAGCTTGAGAGTGAATTAGCTAAATATAATTATCCTAAGGACAAAATAGATATTTTAAGTACTAAAGAGGTTATAACTGCAGGGGAATCCCCGGTTATGGCTTTGAGAAAAAAAAAGGATTCTAGCTTGGTTAAGGCACTGAATCTTGTAAAAGAAAGTAAAGCAGATGCTGTTATATCAGCAGGAAGTACGGGGGCATTTATGGCAGGTTCCACTTTAATCGTAGGTAGAATTAAAGGAGTAGATAGGGTAGCACTAGCTCCTGTAATGCCAGGAAGAAATGGAGATTTCATGGTAATAGATGCAGGAGCAAATGTAGACTGTAAGCCTCAGTATCTACAGCAATTTTCTCTTATGGGTAAAATATATTTTGAAAGCATACTAAAAGTAAATAACCCATCTATAGGTCTTATAAATATAGGTGAAGAAGAAGAAAAGGGAAATGAGCTGGCTAAAAGTGCATATAAACTCTTAAAGAATATGGATTTTAATTTTGTAGGAAATGTGGAACCAAGAGATGTTACAAATGGGGATGTTAACATATTAGTTTGTGATGGAGTAGTTGGGAATACGGTTTTAAAGACGTATGAAGGAGTTGCGTCAAATTTATTTTCCATGTTAAGAGAGGAAATTATGAAATCCTTTAGCAGTAAATTAGCAGCTGCTATTTTAAAACCTGCTTTTAAAAGCTTAAAAAATAAATTAGATTATTCAGAATATGGCGGTTCTCCTTTTTTGGGATGTAAGGGAATATGTGTAAAGGCTCATGGAAGTTCTAATGGAAAAGCTTTTAAAAATGCAGTAAGGCAAGCTATAAGCTGTTATGAAAATAATGTTGTTGGTAAAATAAAATCTGAAATAGAAAAAGTTAATAATATATAAAGTATATAATATAAATGTATTGATATAATATAAGTTAGTATAATAAATATATTTATTATTGACGGTATTTAACTTATGTAATATTATTTATGTATGAAAAATTTTTGGAGGCGAAATTATGATTTTTGAAAAAATACAAAAAATAATATCTGAACAACTTGGAATTGACTCTAATGAAATAAAATTAGAATCATCTTTTATTGACGATTTAGGTGCAGATTCGCTTGATATCGTTGAGCTAATAATGGCTCTGGAAACAGAGTTTGATATTGAAATACCAGACGAAGAAGCTGAGAAGGTAAAAACAGTGGGAGATGTAGTTGAGTACATAAAAGCTCATACTGAAGAATAAACAGAGTATATGCTTAAAAGTCCCGTTAAATCGGGACTTTTAATTTAAATCTTTGATTACAATAATGAATTTATTCTTGAGTTTGTTTTTTTATACAATTGGTTTATGGCAAACTGAAGAATAAACTTCAAAAGGAGAATTAAAAAATGGAAGAGGTAGGCTTTATTGAATTGCTAGAAAAGAAATTCAATATGAGTTTTGGTAACAAAGAAATTATAGAAGTAGCTTTAACTCATAGTTCCTATGCTAATGGTAGAAAAAATATAAAATTCAATGAAAGATTAGAATTTTTAGGAGATTCTGTACTGCAGCTTTGCATATCAGAATATTTGTTTTTAAAATATAGAAGTAAACCTGAAGGAGAGCTTACAAAAAAAAGGTCTCTTATAGTTTGTGAAAATTCCCTCTATCATGTAGCTAAAAAATGGAATGTTGGTAAATATATAAAAATGAGTAAGGGAGAAGAAATTACAGGGGGAAGGAATAGAATTTCTATATTGGCAGATTGTGTTGAAGCCATTATTGCTGCAATTTACTTAAATTTTGGATATGAGAAGACGGGAAAATTTATAATTGAAAGTTTTCAAGACATTATAGAAAATGCTATTAAAAATAGAATAATAATGGATTATAAAACTAAACTTCAAGAAGTTTTACAAAAAGATGGAGATGTATCAATAGAGTATAGTCTCGTAAAATATGAAGGACCTCCCCATAGAAGAAAGTTTTATACTGAAGTGTGTACAGAAAAAAATGTCTTGGGCAGAGGTATAGGATACAGCAAAAAGGAATCGGAGCAGAATGCAGCCCGGGATGCTTTGATAAAATTAAATGTAAAAATAAGTATGGTTTAGGAATGGGGGATAAGTGAAAATGAAACATTATATAATACCTATATTTGTACCAAATGAGGGATGTCCCCACAATTGTGTATTTTGTGACCAGACTGCAATTACAGGGAATGAGGAAAAAGTTGATGCTTATTTTACTAGAAATACTATAGATGAGTATTTAAAAACTATAAAACGAGAAAATTCCGTAGTAGAAGTGTCTTTCTTTGGAGGCACTTTTACTGCCATTCCTATGGAAAGGCAAAATGAACTTTTAGGTGTAGCTAAAGAGTATAAGGATAGAGGAGATATAGATCTTATACATATGTCCACAAGACCGGATTATATAGATAAAAATATACTGGATAACTTAAAAAGCTATTCTGTAGATGTAATAGAACTTGGTGTACAATCCTTAGATGAAGAAGTGCTTTTAAAATCAGGAAGAGGACATTCTGCAGAAGATGTGCGTGTTGCATCATCTCTCATAAAGAAATATGGATTTACGCTAGGGCATCAGGTTATGCTGGGACTGCCTTCAGATACTTTTAAAAAAGATATAGAAACTGTAAAAAAATCTGTGCTTATGAAGCCGGATATATACAGATTGTATCCTGCCCTTGTAATAAAGGGAACTTATATGGAAACCATGTATAAAAAAGGAACATATAAACCTTATACTCTAGATGAAGCAGTAGATATATGTAGGGACTTATACTATATTTTGAGAAAAAATAGAATAAAGGTAATAAGAATGGGGCTCCAGCCTACAGAAGATATAAATGTAGGTAAAGACGTAATAGCAGGACCTTTTCATCCTGCTTTCAGAGAACTGGTAGAGGGAAGTATTTACAATAATATAATAGAAGATAGTATACCAAAATCTTATAGAGGAAATATATCTATAAAGATAAATAACAAGGATATTTCCAAGCTGTATGCAAATAAAAGAAGATATTTCAATGAAATGAAAAAGAAATTTAGTGAATGTTTTGTAAAAGTTGTTCAAGATTCTTCAATTGATAGGGAAAAGATAGTTATAATTGAAGAGAAAATAACTAAATCAATATCTATAGATGAATATATATCATGTAAGTAAAATGAAAAACATAAAGATTTTGTCAAGGAGTGTGTGTATTATGAAAAAGGATACTAGAGATAAAATGATGAAGATAATGATAGTTTTTGTAGTGATCATGTTTTTAATTACGCTTCTCCCAATGTTTTTTTAGATAAGGAGTTGCTTTCCAATGTTTTTAGAGAATATAGAGATAAGAGGATTTAAATCCTTTGCAGATAAGACAGAGATTGTATTCAAAGGAGGAGTTACCTCTATAGTAGGACCAAATGGAAGTGGAAAGAGTAATATTTCTGATGCAATTAAGTGGGTGTTAGGAGAACAAAGTGTAAAAAGCCTTAGAGGTGGAAAGATGGAAGATGTAATTTTTGCCGGTACTCAGTTTAGAAAACCAGTGGGATTATGTCAGGTTTCCATTACCTTAAATAATGAGGATAAGAAACTTCCTATTGATTATTCTGAAGTAACTGTTTCAAGAAGGCTTTATAGATCTGGGGAAAGTGAATATTATATAAACAATACTCAGTGTAGGTTAAAAGACGTAAATGAGTTATTTATGGATACAGGTATAGGGAGAGAAAGCTACTCAATAATAGGACAAGGCAAAATAGATGCTTTATTGAGTGGAAAACCTGAAGATAGAAGGAGTGTATTAGAACAAGCTGCAGGTATTGTTAAATTTAAGTGGAGAAAAGAAGAAGCAGAAAAAAAACTATCAAATACTGATGTGAATTTAGTGAGAATAGAGGATATTTTAGGGACTTATACTGAAAGATTAGGATCACTTAAAGAGGAAAATGACAAGGCTAATGAATTTTTGAAACTATCAAAGCAGCTGAAGGAAAAGGAAATAAATTTATTAGTTCATTCTATGGAAAAAGTAGAAGGTAAAATTAGAGAAAATCAAAAATCCACAGATTTTATGGATAAAGAAGTTAAACAATTGAATTTGGAATTTGTGGATTTAAAATGTAAGATAACAAATTGGAATGAGCAAATTGAAGGTTTTAACAATAAAAGTTCTGACTGTAAAAAAGGCTATTACGAAAACCGAGAACATGCTCAACAAATAGCAGGTGAAATAAAACTTTTAAAGCAAAGAATAGAAAGTTTAAAGGAAACTATAGAAAAAAATTTTTTGGAGTTAAATCAGATGGAGGAATCTAAGGAAAAAAAGTTACAGCAGATGGAACTTCAAAAAAATAGTGTTTCTAATCTAAAATCAGATAAGGACAAGCTGGATGGTAGTATATCTCAACATAACGAGGATATAGAGAATGTACAAAAAAATGGATTAGAAAGAGAAGAGTTATATAAGAAATTAAAGGATGACCAGATAGAATATTTAAGTAATATATCTAACTTAAAAAATTACATATCTTCTACACAAAAGGAAATAGAGGATATGATGGACAAAGTTAACGATATGAAAAACTCCTGTGAAAGTTATGGTCATTCTATAAAAATAAATGATAGTACTAAAGCAATGTTAATTTCAAAAGTATCTAGTATAAAAAAACTAATATTGGAGTATCAGGACAAAATTAAAGAAAATAAAAAGAAAATTTTAAAATCTAATACAAACCTTGATCTAGAAGAAAAAAATCTTAAAGAATTAAACAAAACTTATAACAAATTAGAGGCAAATTATGCTGTACTTTTAAACTTACAGCAGCACTATGAAGGATATAATAGGTCTGTAAAATCACTTATGAAGGATATAAAAGATAATGCGGTAAGATTGCCTGAAAATAGCTGCTTTTTACTAGGAGAAGTTATAGAGTTACCTGAAAAGTATGAAACTTGTATAGAGGTTGCTCTTGGAAGTGCCATATCAAATATAATAACTGAAGATGAAATTACGGCCAAAGCGCTTATAAAGCATTTAAAGGATAAAAATATGGGAAGAGCTACTTTTTTGCCTCTTAATATAATAAGGGGAAAAAGAATTTCAAATAGTGAAAGATTTAAAGGTATAAGTGGATATATAGGAATTGCCAGTGAAGTTGTAAATTATAAAGATAAATTTAAAAATGCACTTGAATATGTGCTTGGAAGGACAGTTATATGCGAAGACATGGATAGTGCACTTAAAATAGCCAAGTTAAGTGGATATAGTTTTAGAATAGTTACTTTAGCTGGAGATGTAGTAAATTCAGGAGGATCCCTTACTGGTGGAAGTTTTCAAAAAAAAAGCAGCAATATAGTAGGACGAAAGCGTGAAATAGAGGAAAGTGAAATTAAAATAAATAAAACAAGTGAATCCTTAAAAGATTTAAATGGAAAAGTACAAGAATATAAAAAATATATAAAAGAATTGGATGAAGAAATTTTAAATCTAAAGGAAAAAGTTTATTCTGAGAATATAGAATTGACTAAGATTCAGGGAAAAATCAATAATATAGATAATGAAAGCTCTAAATTAATAGAGAATATAAAAATATCAAATAGAGAGATAGATATTTTGACTAAAAATAAAGAGTTGAAGGAAAAAAATTTAGAGGATAAAAAGAAAAAATTAGAAGCTTACCTGGGGCAACAAAACAAAAATGACAGTTCCATTTTAAAAATAGAAGAAGAATTGGAAGAAAACAAAAGTAATATAGATAAGATGAAGGAAAAACTTTTATATATCAAAGTAAAAAAAGCTCAAGTAGATGAAAGTATCTTAAATAAAAACAAAGAGTTGGAAAGATTAACACATGAAATACAAGAATTAAAAGTGAAAAAATCCAGGACAATTGAGCAAAATAAAGACTGTGAAAATAATATACATAATCAGGAATTGAAGGTAAATGAAAATCAAGAAAAAATAAAAACTTTAAATAAAAAAATAGAAATTTTAAAAAATAGTATAGAGGGAAATGATAGAGAACTTATAAAATTGAAGGATAGCGTAAAAAAATATAATGAAAAATTAGAAAGTTTAACTCTTTTAATAAATAAAAAAGAAGAAAAGCTTCATAAAGTGCAAGTAGTTTTAGCTAGGCTTAATTCAGAAAAAGAAAATATATGTTTAAAACTAAAAAATGAAATTAAAATTACCTATGAAGAAGCCCTAAAATATAAAAAAGACATAGAAAATTTAGATAAATATAATTCAGATGTAGTAAATTTGAAAAATAGTATTTCCAAATTAGGAATAGTGAATTTAGGTGCTATACAGGAGTATAGTGACTTGAGAGAGAAGGTAACATTTTTAAGTACTCAAAAAGAAGATTTGGTAAAATCAAAAGAAGAGTTAAATAATGTAATAGATGCAATGGTGGAAAAAATGAGAACCGTATTCAAAAAAAATTTTAATAGATTAAAAGAAAGTTTTAATGAAACGTTTAAAGAGTTGTTTAAAGGAGGCAGTGCAGATTTAATAATTACAGGTGGAGATGAACTTACTGGAAATATAGATATAACAGTTCAGCCCCCAGGAAAAAGACTTCAAAACATAAATCTAATGTCTGGAGGGGAAAAGGGATTATCTGCCATAGCACTTTTATTTGCAATACTTAAGATAAAACCTACTCCTTTTTGTATATTGGATGAAATAGAAGCTTCCCTTGATGATGCAAATGTAGCACGATATGCAAGCTTCTTAAAGAAATTTTCAAATGATACTCAGTTTATTGTTATAACCCATAGAAGAGGAACTATGGAGGTAAGTGATGTGCTCTATGGAGTTACTATGGAGGAAAAAGGTGTTTCAAAAATTGTTTCTGTAAGTTTAAAAGATGAATATTAACAACTCAACTTTCGTACATAATTCGTACATAAGAAATTAACTTAATAAAAAAATTACAACGTAATATTTTTGAGAGGACAGTGGACAATTGACAGAGGACAGTGAAGGATGATTTTTCTCCACTATGCTACGAAAAATTTTCAATTTAAAAGAAATTTATGTTCTTTTGTTTTTCATGGGTACTC
>DAISLB010000028.1:0-28607 GCA_036820645.1 Clostridium sp. | reverse complement strand
TATGTACTGTATTAAGTGCACAAAATGTAGATATACCATCGGGGTCTTTAAATTTAGTTACAGGTAAAATAAAAGTAGATACACCGGGTATGTTCAGTTCGCTGCATGATATAGAAAATACTGTCGTAGGAGTTTCAAGTAGTACTGGTGAAACGGTAAGAATCAAGGATATAGCAAAAGTATATATGGATTATGATGATGATTCAAATTATAAATTTACTGACAATGGTCAAAATGCAGTATTACTTGCAGGATATTTTCAAAAAAATAAAAATATAGTTCCAATAGGAAAAGATATAACAAAAAAATTAGATACAATAAAAAAGCAGATGCCAAAGGATTTAACTATAGATGAGATTACTTTTCAGCCTAAAGACGTAAGCGATTCTGTTTCTTTCTTTATGAAAAATCTTAGAGATGGAATAATACTTGTAATTGTAACTGTCCTTATAGGTATGGGATTTAGAAATTCAATGGTAGTATCTGCAGTTATACCTATATCAATATGCATGACATTTATCATTATGTATGTACTTGGGATTAAAGTTGAGCAGATGTCAACTACGGCACTTATTATAGCTCTCGGAATACTTGTCGATGATGCCATAGTAATAGGGGATGTCATACAGGTTGGAATAGATGAAGGCATGACAAGGGATGAAGCAGCATTTAATGGCATAAAGAAGCTGTTTGTTCCAGTATTTACGTCTACTCTAATTATTGTAGGAGCTTTTTTACCTCTATTATCAATATCAGGAGAAGTAGGTGAGTTTTTAAAAAGCCTGCCGCAGGTTGTTATAATATGTGTAATTTGTTCTTATTTATCGGCATTGTTTGTGACTCCAGTTATGTCTGCATTGTTTTTTAGGAAAAGCAAGGAAAGTACCAGGAAAAATCCAATTCGGATGATGTTTGAAGGCCTTTTAAAATATGGACTTAAACACAAGAAGACTATCATTGGGGCAGCATTAGCTGTTTTTGTAGTAGCATTAATTTTAATTAAAACATTAGGAATGCAGCTTTTCCCATATGTAGATAAAGATGAAGTGTATATAGATGTTGCAAATGAGAAATTTGACGATATAAAAAGTACTAGTAAGCTTGTAAAAAATATAGAAGGTGTATTAAAAGAGCAAAAAGAGGTTACAACTTATACTTCAGCTATAGGTGGTGGCATGCCTCCATTTTATGTAACATTGCCTACAGTTAATCCTTCTAATGATAAAGCTCAAATTATGGTAAAAGTAGATTTGGATAAGACTAAAAAGTTCAAGACAAGACAGGAATTGGTTGAGCATATTCAAGAACAATTGGATAGCAAAATTTCAGGAGGTACAGCTACAGTAAAACTTCTGGAAGAAGCAGTACCTATAGGGGCACCAGTGCGCTTGAGAATTACTGGAGATGATTTAGATCAGATTGAGAATGCTTCTGAAAAAATACAGCAGCAATTAAAAAATATACCTGGAACTATGAATATAAGAGATGATGCAGCTAAAAAAAGTTATCAATATGAAATAAATATAGATGAAGATAGGGCATCACAACTTGGGTTATTGAAATCAGATATTCTGCAGCAGATAAATATTGCACTTAAAGGTTATACAGCTTCTGTTTATAGGAAAAATGGTAGTGAATATGATATCATGGTTAAAACAAATATTTCATCTGTAGGAGACCTTAAAAATTTATATATTGAATCATCTATTACCAAGAATAAAGTGCCTTTATATGAGGTAGCATCTATTAAGCTTAACTCAGAGTTGGATGAGATAAAGCATTATAAAGAGGATAGGACTATAACTGTTTATAGCGATGTTAAAAGTGGATATAATTCAGTTGATATAGAAGATGCATTAAAGCAAAAAATAGATGGAATGAATTTAGATTCAGTAAAAGTTATATATGATGGAGAAAAGGCTCAGATAAGTAAGTACTTTACAAGTCTTGGCATAGCAGGTGTGCTTATCTTAGCAATAGTATATGTACTTTTATTTGTTCAATTTAAATCATTTGTACAACCTCTTGTAATAATGTGTGCACTGCCGCTGTCACTTATAGGAGTGTCAATAGGACTTCACGCTTTTGGAATGGATTTGTCACTTACAGCTTTTATGGGTGTAATAAGTTTAATTGGAGTTGTTATAAGAAATGCTATACTTCTCATCGAATATATAAATAATGGTAGAGAAGGTGGGCTTTCTGTAGATGATGCTTGTATGTATGCTGTGAGTCAGAGATTCAGGCCTATAATATTGAGTTCTATAGCAACTATTACGGCACTTATACCACTAGCTTTTTCAGGAAGTGCACTATTTGGTCCTATGTCGGTTGCCATGATGTTTGGACTTTTAACAGCTACTTTCTTAACATTTATTGTTGTTCCGGTAATTTATTCTTTAGTAAATAATAAACTTGAAAGTAGAGCAAAGAATGTAAACTAATTTTTTTTAGGCCAAAGATAAACAACAGGAAATGTAGATATTAACAAGATATTTGCAAACGTAAAGTGTGAGTATTAATAACATTTTTAGTGTTTGGCAAAAATAGGAAATATACATTTTACCGAAAATTTTTGATTTTAAACACTTTATGGTATATAATAAAATTAGTAAAACTTCATAAGACAGTTCGGAACCATCCTGTCTATAAATAAAACTAGGGATTAACTATTCAAATAGTTTATTTTGTAATTAAAAGGTGGAGAATATCTCTACCTTTTTTCATGTCCGGGATAGTTTCATTTCTTATGAGCATTTTTTCAAATTCAAGGAGGACAATTTAAATGAATTGCTTATCAAAGTTAAAAAGATATGGACAGGTTACTAAAAGACTGCCAAGAGAAGTAGTACTTCTAAGGGGGAGCGGGTGCTTTTGGGGAAACTGCATATTTTGCGATTACCATCTGGATCAGGATTACAATGCCTTTAGAAATCATAAATTGAATCATAAGGTGCTTGAAAAAGTTACGGGAAAATATGGTGTGCTTCAGATAATGAATTCTGGAAGTGCCAGTGAACTAGATGTTGCTACTATATTTGAACTTATGAAGTTATGCAAGGATAAAAATATAAAACAGCTTATCCTTGAAAGTCACGTTAAATATGAAAATGATATAAAAGTATTTAGAGAACAATTTAGACCTACAGAGTTGAAGTTTATAATAGGTGCGGAAAGCTTTGACATCAATTATAGGGAAAATGTACTAAATAAAGGAATAGGTGATAGAAAAGCATCTGAATTTGAAAATTTTGATTGGGTTAACTTACTCTTTGGAATGACTAGCCCCAATATTGAAAAATTGAAAAGAGATGTAGAATTGGCACTAAAATATTTTGAAAGAGTTACAATAAATGTATTTTGTGAAAATACTACAACAGTAAAGAGAGACAATGAACTCATAGATAAGTTTTATGATAGTGATTTGTTCAAATCTCTTCAAACTACCTATTATGATAGAGTGGAGATACTGGATGATATAGATGATAGATGCAATGCAGATTTAGATGGAGTTGGAGGTAAGATAAATGAGTAGAACTAATAAATTGGTAAAAATAGCTGTAGTAGCTGCAATATACATAGTTTCAACTATCGCACTAGGCCAACTCTCCTATTGGGGACCAATAGGACTTAGAGTTAGTGAAATGCTTAATTTCCTGGCTTTTATAGATCCATTTTATATAATTTCACTGACTGTAGGATGTGCCGTTGCAAATTTTTATAGCTTTAGTATAGTGGATGTATTTGTTGGAAGCTTTGCTACTTTTTTGGCAACTTATGCAATGTGGAAAACAAAAAATATGCTTGTTTCAATTATATGGCCTGTTTTAGGAAGTGCATTTATAGCAGAAGAACTTCATGTGCTTTACAAAGTACCTTTTTTCTATACGTTTTTTACTCAGGCATTAGGAGAACTTATAGTTATGGTTTTAGGATATTTTGTATTTAAAAAGATTTTCAAAAATGCTGCATTTTTAGATAGAATAAAGATAAAATATCCAAATGAAAAGATAGAATATATAAAGGTAAAAGAGTTAAACAGATTATAAAGTAGATGTTTTCCTTATAATAGTAGCATGTGGTGCAAGTCTTCATATTAGTTACTATGCTACCTTTAACTACAGTGTTTTATATTTGTGAAGCTTTTGGAGTGGGTGAAAAATCGAATTTTCACCCATTTTTGTCTTAGAGGGGGCTTGTCGGAAATGTTGGTACTACCCTAGTTATATAATAGTTTGTTGAATAATAACAATTTAAACTGAGGTTGGTATATAATATTATTTTTTTTCTACAATTAACAAATTACAGCCATCGTAATTTGTATCTATAGAAACTATACTGTGACCTTCTTTTTTAACACTTTCAGGTACATTGTTTATTGGATCTCCATCATCAATGTAAAATCCTATCTTTTCTCCTGAATTAATTTTAGAAAGCTCTATTTTAACTTTTACAAAGTTTATAGGACATTTTACCCCTCTAAAATCAATGACTTTGTAATTATTTTTAATTTCAACATTATCTTTAGTATCAACTTCTAATACTGCATTTTTTTCTTTTGGAAGAGTTATATCTAATTTGCCATTTAAGGATTTATACATGGCATCTACTTTGTCATACAAATATTCTATTTCAGATAATTTGTCAGAAATATCGGCTGTATTTCCAATCTTATAATCTATAAGACTGTCAAATAATTTTTTGATAGAGGTTTTAACATAGCCTGTGTCTATAAAGTTTCTGCTAAATTCTTCAAATATCTCTCTGTCTTTATTTGTATCTATTCCATTTAACACCAAAAGAGTTCTTGCAGATGACAATGCCGAAGAATATAAGTGTAAATTTTCTTTTGTGTTTTTATATTTTTCAAGGGATGATTTGGCGTTGGATAGATCAAGCTTTATAACATCGATCACTCCAGTACTGCATTCTCCAGGGCCGCGTCCTTTTAATGAAAATCTTTCCTGACATCCGAAGTCAAAATAAATATCATCTCCTTTAGAAAAGTTATCGAGAGTATATTTGCTCACAAGGTCTTTTATGTCAGAAGACTTACTATCTAGAAATTCATAAAAATCTTTATATCCAGAATTTATTTTTAAAGTCGCAAGTTCATGGAGAAATAGTGGAACCTTTTTAGCTGGAATATCTCCATAATAGTCACCCATTTTAGCTCCACCTGAACCAACTTTACCACCAAAGGATATAGAATACATTGGTACAAGGCCTTTTTGTGTCCTATTAGCTCTTCCATGGAGGCCTATCTTGGCTTTTTCATGTTGTGCACAGGAATTAGGACATCCAGATATATATAATCTTGGAAGGGCAGATTTTATTTCAGGTAAGGCATTTTTAAATTCTTTTTTAATAGCTGCCAAAAGATTTTGGGAAAGGCATAGTCCAAGTTGGCAGGTTGAAGGTCCAGCACAAGTTAGTGAATTATCTATATTGTATTTTGAGGTAAAATTATCTATTATGTTAATTAAGCTTTCAGCATCTGTTTCTTTTAAATCTCTTACAAAAAATCCTTGTGTATTTGTTATCCTAAGTGATATTTTATACTTTAGATCATCTATAAAGTTTAAAATTTTATCTAAATTGTTTACATCAAAATTACCACTTTGAGGATGGATATAAACACAATAGTATCCTTGCTGTTTTTGAGGAAACAATACATTTTGAAGTTCTTTTGATACTTCAAAATTTTTTACTATCAGTTCAAAAAAATAATCAACTGTCTGAAAGTTTAACATTGGATGATATATATAATCTTGGAAAAAGTATAAAGCTTTATATTGATTTATTAGATCTAAACTGTATTATACTAAGTGGACCTCTTGTAAAATTTAATTTATTTTATGAAACATGTAGAAAATGTGCTCCTGAAAGTGTTGCGTTTTATATTCAATGGTGCTAATTCCAGCAGGAGTAACCTGATAGATGAGAAACATGAGAATGTAACTTCCTTTGGTTTCTCCATAGGGAGTTTTTTTAATAGGTAAATTTAATATTTTAGTTGACTGACTAGAAAAACTAGAGGCCAAGTTTAACACAGCATAGAGATGGAACTATTAGTGTTCTTCTATGAGATGAGTTATACGTGGCTTTTTTATTATCTTTTTTATCAGTGCACAAATATAATTTGAAAAGATATTAATATCTATACTTTTTACTAAAGTGGTAAAAAGTATAGAAGCAATTGAGGAGGTAATTTACGATAGCGACTTTCGTATCACCCTTTAAATCAGATAGAGACAAAATTAGAAAGATGCTAGGAAAAGATTTTGTAGAAATATACGTTGATTGTCCCATTGAAGTTTGTGAAAGTAGAGATCCTAAGGAAATTTATAAGAAGGCTAGGAATGGTGAAATAAAGGATTTTACTGGTATAGATTCTCCTTATGAGATACCCGATAATCCTGAGATTGTTGTATTCACCCAGTCAGATACTGTTGAGCAATGTGTGAATAAAATATTGGACTTTTTGTCTTCAAGATAGAGGGGTGATTAAGGAGCATAAAGATAAATGGAGAAAATATTAAGCTCATACTTTCAAGGGCAGTGGAAAATCAAAACAACATACATGTATTGAACGGAGTAAATATTATAGATTATATACAGAAAGGTAAAAAAGTCATAGGTGTCTATGGATTTTCCATCCACCATAAAAAGTTTTATGTAATAAATGCAAAAGCTGTAATATGTGCAACAGGAGGGGCATCAGGAATATATAAACCTAATAATCCTGGATTTTCAAAACATAAAATGTGGTATTCTCCTTTTAATACTGGTGCAGGATATGCAATGGGAATAAGGGCAGGTGCTGAAATGACAACTTTCGAGATGAGGTTTATTGCTTTAAGATGCAAAGATACTAATCATAATATTAATTTTAGGTGTGATTTCTGGATGTGGAAGTGGCAGTAATAGTAAAGCTAGTGATAATATTACGGTTCATATAGGTTTTTTCCCTAACATAACTCATTCTCAGGCTTTGGTTGGGAAGGAAAATAAAAGTTTCGAAAAAGCTTTTGGAAATAATACAAAAGTGGAATGGAAGCAATTTAATGCAGGTTCATCTGAAATCGAGGCTGTTTTAGCAGGTGCAGTGGATATAGGATATATAGGACCTGGACCAGCCATTAACGGATATACTAAATCAAAAGGCGATGTTCAGATCATAGCAGGTTCTACAGATGCAGTCCTTGTGCCTGAACCTTGGGGTTCCAGACTTGTAGTAGAAGCAAATGCCAATGTAGTCCTTGATTATGATAAGGTATGGAGAGACGGTAAGTATCCTACAGCTGTAGTTATTGTGAGAAAGGAGTTTTTAAAAAAACATCCTGATATAGTAGAAAAATTTTTGAAAACCCATGTAGAATTAACAGATTATATAAATAAAAATAGCAAGGAAGCAAGTAATATAATAAACAAACCAATATATAACCTAACCAAGAAATCACTGTCAGATGATGTATTGAATTCTGCTTTTAAAAGAATAAATACAACTAACAATCCCGAAAAAGATGCTTTAAATGAAATGGTGGATTTATCAGTCAATGAGGGATTTATAAAGCAAAAACCTGATACAAAAAATCTAATTAATTTAAAGCTATTGAATAAAGTATTAAAGGAAAAAGGGGAAAAAACCATTCAGTAATATACTAATGCTATTTTGAAAATGGATATTCTGTAAAAAAAGGAGGGTTAAAATTGTCATTGACTATAAAAGGTGTGAGTAAAAGGTTTATTACAAAGACAAAGGAAACTTTGACTTTAGATGATATAAATATTTCCTTTAGGGATGGAGAATTTGTATGTCTTTTAGGACCTTCGGGATGTGGGAAATCTACTCTTTTAAATATAATCGCTGGACTTGAAAAAAAGAATTTTTGAAAAATATGATATCTGGGGCAGCTAGTGCAGAAGCTGCTATTTTGGTTATAGATGCTTATGTAACGAAGAGACTTGTATCAAGAAAGGACAGAGAAAAAAATTTGGGTCAGAGCGGCAGAGTTATATGGCTCACAGGACTTTCGGACTGTAGTAAAAATGAAATAGCAGTTAAGCTTGAGAAAAGATTTATAGATTTAGGCAAAAAAGCATATTATCTTGACTTGTCCCATTTAAGACTTGGTATCAGCTCAGATCTTGCCTTTGAATCTAAAGATGTCCATGAACAAACTAAAAGAATTGCAGAAGTGGCAAATTTATTTGCAGACAGCGGAATGATAACTATAGTAACATCTGTAAGCAGATTTAAAGAAGACAGACAGTATGCTAAAAGTATAATTGGAGAAAAAGGTTATGTTGAAATATTTATAGATGCAGACAATGAAATATGCAAAAAAAGAAATACTTCCATCTTCGATGAAGACAGTGATTCCGTATTTAAATATGAAAGATCCGATTATCCTGTTATAACACTTTATATATACAAAGCAGAATTTAATTTCGATGCAAAGGTTGAAAATATAATAAATATGCTTGGATATAAATAATGTTTGAAGAAATTGCCAACTACAGTAAAGGTTTGGCAATTTCTTTTTATTGTCCTGAATTAAATTTATGTTTATTTTTAAACAGATTATTAAAATTAATAAAATATTAAATTCCATCAATTGATATTGATATATACTATAAATTTACTCATAATAAAATATATATCATGTAATTCTTAAAAAGAAGGTATAAAGATGAAAGATGAAGTATTGTTACTGGACAATGTTACAAAAACAATAAAGGGTAGGCAGATAATTAAAGAAATAAGTTTTTCAATAAAACAGGGAGAAGTAATGGGATTTCTTGGCCCTAATGGTGCGGGAAAATCAACTACACTTCGTATGATTGTGGGACTTTCAAAGCCTACTTCCGGCAAAATTGAGATATGTGGATACTCTATAGCTAAAAATCATGTAAAAGCCATGTCAAATGTAGGATGTATCATAGAAGGACCCGATTTATATAATTATATGAGCGGAATAGACAATTTAAAGATGTTGGCATCCATGAGCAGGGGTGTTACAGAAAGGAATATAATGGACACGATAAACCTAGTAGGATTAAAAAATAGAATTAGGGACAAGGTAAGTACATATTCTCTTGGAATGAAACAGAGGCTTGGAATTGCACAGGCGTTAATGCATAATCCCAAACTTCTTATTTTAGATGAACCAACTAATGGTCTTGATCCATCTGGAATAAGTGAACTTAGAAACTTAGTAAAACAATTGGCAGATGAAAAAAATATTTCTGTACTTGTATCAAGTCATATTATTTCTGAAATAGAACTCATGTGTGACAAAGTAACCATAATTAAAAATGGGGAAACTGTTTTAGAGAGTGCAGATGTAGACAAACTGTTAAATAATCAAGGCGTATTTTGGGTTTTAAGTGACAATGAAAAGGGAAGAAAAATTTTAGAAGAAAATTGGAAGGTTAAAGGCAATATAGTTAAAGAAAAGCTTGAGGCAAATGTTCCCTTAGAAAAGCTTCAAGAGATAAATTCCTGCTTTGTAGAACAAGGACTTATGATAAAGTATGTTGACAACAAAAACAAGACACTAGAGGATTTGTTTTTGAACCTGACAGAGGGAAATCAAATTGTTTAATTGGGGGGGCATAAAATTTGATAAGATTAATTGAAAATGAAGTAATTAAGATGCTTTCAAAAAAGAAACTGATTCTTATTTCTGTAATTTTACTTGTACTTGTATCCCTTTTTTGTTATGGAGAAAATGCATCCTATAAACATACAATAATGAGATTTTCAGGTACACCTGGACAAACTCAAAATTATAATTGGAAGTCAATGGTCAATCAGCAAATATTGTATTTGAAAAATATTGTCAACAGCCAATATATCAAAGAGGACAGAAAAAATTCAATAAATATTCAAATTGAGCAGTTGCAGTATTATATAAACCACAATATAAATCCAATAACTCCAACTAGTGCAAAATTTACTATTGATTTTATGGATCAAGCAATTTATCTTTTTTTGCCACTTCTTATAATAATACTAGCTGGGGATGTAGTTTCTGGAGAATTTTCATCGAAAACAATAAAGGTATTGTTAACCAGGTCTGTTCCCAGGTGGAAGATATTACTTAGCAAGTACATTGGGGTTCTGATCTTATCCTGCATAGTAGTTGTAGAATCCGCACTTATGTGTGTAATAATATCAAGCTTTGTATTTCACAGTGGTGGATGGAATGAACCCATGGCAACTGGATTTAAAGTTATAGGAGATAAGCTGGATTCCTCAAATGTCATAAGGATTTACCAGTGGCAGTATGCTATCTTAGTATATTCACTTGGATGGTTTGTTTCTATAAATATTGCAACTTTATCTTTCATGGTTTCTGTAATAGTAAGAAATACTGTTACATCTGTTGGTATAATGCTGGCAACTTTAATAGGAGGAGGATTTCTTCAGATTTTTTTGCAGGATTGGCCTATGATTAAGTACCTCTTTGCCGTGAATTTGGATTTAACACAGTATTTAACAGCATCTTACCAGCCTGTCTCTGGGATGAGTCTTTCTTTTTCTACATTAGTACTATGTTTATGGTCAATTGTAGCTTTAGTTATAAGTTTTATCGTATTTCAAAAACAGGATGTATTGGTGTAGAGGTAGGGGGGCGAAAATATAATGTACAAAAAAGCAAAATTTACAGTTTTATTTATTATTGCATTTATATTTGCAATAGTATTTGCAGCCGGATTTGCATATTCTATTACTATTACTAATGCATCTAGCAGCAGCAGTAAAGTTACAAATAAGGGGAGTGAGGATAAAGCTGTGGATACTAAAATAAAGAAATTGGATAGTAATTCCTATAATATTTTAGTTATGGGTGATTCACTGGGAAGGGGTACTGGTGATGAAACCAATAATGGATTTGCAAATGACTTTTCTAAACTTTGGAAAAATAAAACTAAAAAAAATATAGAGGTTACCAACATTGCAGTTAATGGTGATGTATCTTCTGGACTTTTGAATATAGTAAAAAGTAAGCAGACACTACAGTATATACAGGATTCAAATATGATTTTTATTTCTATTGGAGGAAATGAAATAAAGAATTTTAAAAATTCAAGTACAGCTTCCGCTGCTGTTCAGACAGACAGTTTAAAGACAGTTGAAAATAGATACATGAAAAATCTATCAGATGTTTTTAAATTGATAAGAAGTAGAAATGAAAATAGTGTAATTGTATTTATTGGATTGTATAATCCTTTTGGAAATGAGTTAACCCAAGATAAATTGGAAGTTCTAAATGAGTGGAATTATAAAACAGATCAACTTGTATCGTCAGATGACAATGGTGTATACGTCCCTACATATGATCTTTTTAAATATAATTCTGGAAATTATCTTGCTGCAGATAATTTTCATCCTAATTCTGCAGGTTATGAGGCTATTTCAAAAAGAATGTTTGAAGCATTAAAGAATTATAAAAAATAGATGAGGTTAATTTGAATGTAGATTTAATAGTTATAAATTGTTAACAATATTGACACATAAATGAAACAATTATGTAGTAACATAAATTAATGTAACAATATGTTACAAAAAAATTAAATAACGGTAAAATTAAATTTATAATATAACTGTTAAAGATAGAAGTGGAGATAAATTATTATGAAAGTTAAAAGTAAAACTGTGTCAAAGAAATCAAAAAATATTTCTCTTTCAAAAACTTTAAATGTTGCTGCTTTAGTTGTGGCAATTCTTGGAATCGCATCATTGGTTAATAATATTTATTTGTTTAGAAAAGCTGTTACTCAATATGTGGGTCAAGGATATCCTGCTGCTACTGTTACTAAACAGTTGCTTTCATCACAATTGCTTCCAGGAATATTTGAACCAATTGCTCTATATGGAGGTATTTCAATTGTTTTATTAGCTGTTAGTATAATAAATAAAAAAGTTTCAAAATGCTTAGAATTGTTAACTCCAGCTGAAGTTTGTCATGAAAATATGAGTGATGGCATTAATGCTGATAGTGATGGTGTTGACGCTGGCGATCACAGTATTCATACTGATGATAAGGAAAGCAGTGATAATGAAGAAAAACATAATCAATTACAAGATTCAGAAGAATCTAGTAAAGCTTAACTAAAATAAATTTGATCTATAAGTTACAAAATATACCCTATAAACAGAGTTCTTGGCATCAGTTGGAGTTTTAACTCCAACTGATGCCAAGAAATCGTTATCCAGGGACATAGCTGCTATAATACTCCCACTTGGAGAAGAGTGGGAGTATTATAGCAGGTAGTCATCGGATAAAGTAGACCTTTAAAAGGCTTGCTTATAGGGTATATTTGTTTATGTTAATTAAAATGTTTAACATAAAATGTATAAGACTTAATATTCTCCTCTTCCCTGGGTATCCACTTTAACTTTTACATTAACTTGTATATCAGATTTGCTTATTACTTCATTCCAATCTGTACCCGTTTCCCTTCCGTATTTAGCAGCAGCAACTCTTCCAAGATCCAAAATATCAACTTTATATTTGTTCTTTACTTGGCTTATGGTTCTATTACACATTTCTACCACTAATTTTTCAATATCTTGTTCAAACATTTTCATCTCTTTTGGATTTTTATATATATTCTTATTTAGTTCATTATTTAGTACATTACCTTTTAAATCTAAATTTATTATAAAAGTGTAGGTACCATTTTCCCTATAGCACTTAACTTTTCTTTTAGAGGTGGCATAAAAATCTGCATACTTTTTTGAATTTTGTTGTAATGTTAAAATACCTTTTACATTATTTTCTTTCAGAAGATTTATAACTTTGGCTTCTTTTATATCTGTCTTTGCAATCATTTTGTCCCTGTTAAATATAGCAACTCCTGTAGTTTTAATTAAGTTATCTGCACCTTTACCTGTATTACCTGTAATTTCTATATAGGGGAGTAATGTATTTCTACCTTCTGCATCTACTCTAACTACAAGATCCATTACAGTATATTGTGAAGAAAAAAAATTAAACTGATTCAAATTTTTTACCATTCCATAAATATATTCTGCAGAGCTGGGGTAACCTTTTACCTTATATTTTAATATATCCTCAGATTTTCCTTTACATACTATACAAAATGCCCTGTCATTTATATCTGCATTATTAAGATTAATATCTAAAAAATTTCTTAGACCATTTCTGGAAGCTTCTTCACTGAGAATAAACACTCTATTAAGACCTATTAAGAACTTTTTACCAGATTTTAACTGCCTATTTTCTCTTGTTCTTCCCATAGTTGAGCCTTCTCCTGAGAGTACATTGCTTACTACTTTATTGCCATTTTCAGATGAATGTATAAGTACTGGTACAATATAAGTAGTATATGAAGGAGCTTTTTCTATATCTGCCCCAACTCCAACAGGTATTTCTAAGTTTTCAACAAGTTCTCCTTTTGTTCCCATAAAGGATATTACAAAAATTAGTATAATTAAAATTAATATAAAAACTTTATTTTTTTTCAAGATTATCACCTTTTTTAAAACTTATTAAAATTGCTATTGATGAAATATAAATTAGATTGTAGATTAAATAAATTGGCATTATTATATCTGTAGAGTGTCTCCTTCTAGTAGGAGTTCCATATAAACTTGATAAAAATAAAATTATAGGATACAAAATTATGGTAAATGTTTGAGGGGATATTTTCTTTATAATCCTATTCAAACCATAAGAAGCTGAAAAGTAAAAAACGGATAGACATTTCAATACTACTAATGCCCATAGTGATATAAATATGTACCTAAAACTATTGATAATAGGTATTTGTATACTATCAGCTAATGTCAATACTGGCCATAAATACTTAGGTGAAATTTCAATGCCTAAATAATATATAGTTAAAAAAACAGACCATGCATAAATAAACGTAGTAATTACAGTACCTATTATTCCATATTTTAGTAATTTTTTTTATCCTGAAGGAAAGGATAAATAACAAATGCAATTTCACTGCCACAATAAAAAAAAGCTGTTTCTTTGGAGGCTTTAATTATATTCTTAAAACCTGAGCCAAATACAGGCATTAGGTTTAAATAACTTCCATATTTTAAAGTCGCAATAGGTACAAAGATCAACATTGTAGTTAAGTAAAAAAGTACTTTACATAATCTTCCTAAAGGTTTCATGCCTTTATAAACTGTGTAAGCTGTAACAGTTAGTACGGAGAGGAATATTTGATAATTTTTTAAAAATGGTGTGGTATATACTTTAAATGTATTAGATAATCCTGCAAGTTCTGTGGTCTCTATAAATATAAAAAATGATGTAAATATAAAATTTAAAATACTACCTAAGATTTTACCAAAACATTTTTCACTAAGGGTGAATATGTCATTGTTAGGAAATTTATTGCAAGTATAATTTGCTAAAAACAATGTGTATAGGGGATATAATGATCCTATTATACAGCTCATCCAACCATCTTGTTTGGCGTCCTTTATGACAGCGTTAGGCAAATACAAAGTTCCAATGCCCATAAAAGACGCAATTAAAAGAGATGTAAATTCACTTGGTGTTATAAATGTGTTTTGGGTTTTATTCATTTATTGTTCCCCCTAAAACGTTGTCTTATGGGATTTATATTGGGTATAATTTTAGGCCGTTCAGTCATATTTTTCATGGGAGCTCTTATAAAGGTATCTTTCATATCGCTTTTATTCAATTCAAAATAAGGCACTCCAAAGTTTTCAAAGGAGCAGAGATAGGATAATATAAAAAACCATCCTATAATTATGCCAAGTACACCAAGCAAATTTGAAAGTAGGAGCATTGGATAGGCAAGAAACCTTATTGCAATAGACATTTGATAATTTGATATTACAAAAGAGGATACAGTAGAAATACCAGCAACAAGCAGTGTAGAAGAACTTACAATTTTGGCTTTAATAGCAGCATCTCCAATAATAATACCGCCAACTACACTGAGAGTTTGCCCGATTTTACCAGGAAGTCTTTGCCCGCCTTCTCTTAAAAATTCTATAGTTAAGCTCATAGCTAAAAGTGACATAAAGGGTGTTAAAGCTATTCCTTTCCTGGATTGAACAAGTGATTCTATAAATTCAATAGGTATGAGTTCAGTATTGAATTTAGTAAAGGTTATATAAATGGCAGGAAAGGTTATTACTATAAAGGAAGCTATAAATCTTAGCATTCTTGTAAAAAATGCTTGAACTGTCCTTCCATAATAATCTTCTGGTGTTTGGAAAAATTCTATAAATGTAGTTGGATAAGTTGTAACGTAGGGAGTCCCCTCTAGTAAAAAGGCTATTTTTCCTTCCATTAGGGCAGCTTCTATTACATCTGGTCTTTCAGATCCTATAGTTTGAGGAAAAACGCTGTAGGTATGTTCTTCTATGAGCTGTTCAATTGTACTATTTGTGGCTACAAAATCTTTATCTATTTTACTTATTTTTTCCTCTATACTCTGTAAAAAGTCTTTGTCAACTATATCTTCAATATACACTATGACAAAATTACTTTGACTTCTTTTTCCTAATTTAAATTTATGTAAAGTTAGCTTTTTATCTTTTATCCTTCTTCTTAATATGCTTATATTTGTGTCAAGATTTTCTACAAAGCCTTCTCTTGGGCCTCTTAAGGACACGTCGCTAACTGGTTCTGAAATTTGCCTGTAGATACCACCGGAAGTATCTATTACAATAAAATTTGAAATACCATTAAGTACTATTACAGTTTTACCGCTATTTATACTATCTGGGAGCATATTTATATCAGTCTCTATACTTGTATTACTTGCAGCAATATACTTTTTGCATAAATAGTCATCCACATTTTGAATAGTTGATATATCCTCATGTACATAAAGCATTAGAGGATTTAGTATATCCCTATCTATAATATTTTTATCTGTTTGAGCATTCAAATATATAACAGCAGCTGTTAAACTATTTTTATCCCCAATAAATATGTATTTTATTACTAATTCAGATTTGTTACCAACTAAATTTTTTATATTATCAATGTTAGAATCAATTGCGGTTTCTGTGTTCTGCATGTTTATTCACCTCCCCATTAATAATATAATTATTATGCTCTTATTTTTAATATTTATCCGATGATTACTTATGAGGATACCCCTATGAACAATTTAATTAATAGTTAAGAATGAAAAATTAATAGTTATTGTACAAAAAACCAGAAGCTTTTAAGCTTCCGGTTTTTTATAAAATAAAATAGATTAAAAATCAACCTTTTTACCATAATAGATGTATTCTAACAACTTTTTCATTTCAGCATCATTTATACTTCTAGGATTTGATCCAGTGCAGGCATCTAATACGGCATTATGAGCTATAAAATCTTCACTATCTTTAAATTCTTTTTCATCTACTCCGTAATCTTTTAAAGTTAATGGAATATCCATACTCTTGTTCATATCTTTAATCATGTTAGTTAATGAATCTACTAATTCATCATCAGTATTTCCTGGAAGTTTAAGACTCCTAGCTATATCAGCATATCTTGGTGCACAAGCTTTTTTATTGAAATCTATAACGTAAGGAAGATATATTGCATTGGCACATCCATGAGGAATATGGAATACTGCACCTGTTTTATGTGCTAAACTGTGAGTTATTCCAAGGAGTGCATTTGAAAATGCCATTCCAGCTAAACATTGAGCTAAATGCATTTGATTTCTAGCTTCTTTATCTTCCTTGTAAGACTTAAATAAATATTGATTTACCATGACTATAGCTTGAATAGCAAGAGGATCTGAGAAAACTGAATGAAGTCCTGCAACATATGCTTCAATAGCATGAGTAAGTGCATCCATTCCAGTATGTGCAGTTAATTTAGGTGGCATTGTTTGAGCTAATGATGGATCAATTATAGCTATATCTGGTGTTAAATTGAAGTCAGCTAAAGGGTATTTAATTTTAGCTTTATAGTCTGTTATTACAGAAAATGCTGTTACTTCTGTTGCAGTACCACTTGTAGAAGGTATAGCTATAAATGTTGCTTTTTGCCTTAATTTAGGAAGACCAAAAGGAACTACAGCTTCTTTAAAAGTAAACTCAGGGTATTCATAGAATATCCACATAGCTTTTGCTGCATCAATAGGGGAACCTCCACCTATAGCTACTATTAAATCAGGTTGAAATTCTCTCATAACTTTAGCACCATTCATAACAGTTTCTACAGATGGATCTGGTTCAACACCTTCTATTAGTTTTACTTCAATACCGGCTTCTTTTAAGTATCCTTCCACTTTATCAAGGAATCCAAATCTTTTCATGGATCCTCCGCCTACAACAACAATTGCTTTTTTACCTTCTAGATTTTTCAAAGTTTCTAATGAATTTTCTCCAAAATAAATGTCTCTTGGTAAAGTAAATCTTGCCATTTTTATCCTCCTTGTAAGTACATAAAGTATTTTTTAAAAAGATTGTTAAAATATTACCCAAATGATTATAATATACTTATCTGGGCCACTCAAATCAGTTTTGGAAATATTTTGCTATATTTTAGAACGCATACCTTTGTAAATCTTAAACTATTGATAAGTATATTTTTATTATGTGGATTAAAAAATAAAAATATACCGTATTATAAAGTAGAACGGTATGTTTTTATGGTTAGTATTTCTTCATATAGTAGTTGGAAAAGGTGAGACTCAATATAACTTTTAAAAGCACAATGGCTGAAAGTGTAATACAAATTGTTCTAAATCCTAAAAGTCCGGTTACAATAATAATTGCAGATTCAAGGTAAATCATTATAGTGTAAACAAAAGATTTTGTCTTTGTTTTTATGAATTGTGTACGTTCCTCTGTTTGCGCCATTTCAATTTTTGCTGCTCTTTTAGGATCTTTTAACAATTTTGCAATGGTAATAATTCCCATTGATCCTGCAATTGTAAAAGCAATACCAATTCCTGAAAGCATATCTTTACTGTGATTGTCTGTAAAATCTCCAAATAAAAAAAATAGTAGTGCAATGATACCGAAAATAGTTTGAAATATAAAGTATATAAGATTTCTTTTAGCATGATTCATAAAACTATTCCTCCTCTTCAAAAATAAATACTTGTTCAATTGTCATATTAAATATCTTTGCTATCCTATAAGCAAGAAAAATAGATGGATTATATTTACCATTTTCCAGTGATATTATTGTTTGTCTTGTTACATTGCAGAAATCTGCTAATCCTTCTTGTGTGATTTTTCTTTCCTTTCGAAGTTCCCTAATTTTATTTTTCATATTTTGAGGATTCACCTCCTAAATGTATAGTACACTTTACAATAACAGTATAGCTTGCTTTACATTTAGTGTCAAGCTAACTTTACAATTATATATATGTTTATGAAGTTTTTAACTAAAAAATAAACTTATGCGTAGAAATATTTTACAATAAACAAGTATATTTAACCATACTTGTGGTTGTAAAATATTCGCAACATAAGTTTATTTTTGTTCAGAAACCTACTTAGAGGTATTAAATTAATTTTTTATTAAATATATTTGAAAGACCAGTATTTTTAATTCTATTTTGTATTTCTTCTCTGTCTATGGAATATAGACCTTTTTCTTTCATTCTGTTAAAAAATTCTGCACCAGCAAAAGTATACCTATTTTTTCTTCCTTCCTTAGTGTGTATTTTGGAAGTTGCATAGCTTATGATATCTCCAATAGCTGTATTAGTTGGAAGTGTTAGGGTAGGAATATTGAGAGCACATCTTACAGCATTATGACCTGCAAGAGATCCTGTACATATAGCTTCTGTGTGACCTACAAAGAGACCACTTTTTTCTCCACCGCAAAATAAATTGTCTATGCCATTTACTTTTAAGTCTGTAGAAACGGGTGCTATGGAAAGATATCTTATGGAATTCCCTTTCCCTCCAGAATAGGGATCTATAAATTTAACATTTTCTAGTCCTGGTATTTTACGCAGTTTTTCTAAGGGATAATAAGATGTCATTAGCTTTACGTGGCCCGTATCTAGAAGTATTACATTTTGCGCAAATTCCTTTAAAGCATACTGCTGGCATACTTTAGCCTTTAATTTATCCATATTTACATCTTCTTCGGGAACTTTAAGTACTACTGCGCCTTTTTCCTCAATTTCATGTAAGAGATTTTTGTCTATAGTATCTTTAGCAAGCTTGCAGGAACCACTAAAGGCCCCATAAGTTCCGTCTAATCTCTCTCCGTGAAGATCTTCTACTCCAGCACATTTACTGATACTTATCCTAGGTCCGAAGGAAGGGCATCTAAGTATGCACATGGAACATCCGTTACCGTATTTTATGCAGTTTCCCATAGGACCTGTGGAACCTGTAGTTTCAACAAAGGCATCTGCTTCTTCGTAATCTCCATTTGAGGTGTATATGCCTTTTATTTTAGTTTCTTCCATTTTTACATCTACTACTCTTGATATTAGTTTTAGTTTTATGCCTTTACTTAAAATATATTTTCTAACAGCTGGTTCGATTTTGTTTACATCATAAAGCCAAGCATGTTTATGACCGGGAAAATCCAAATTTTTGTGTCTGGTAAGACTGTCTGTGATATTTATTAAATCTCCTGCTCCAAGTGCAGTGATTTCTTCTGCAGCAGTGTATCTGCCGTTATTTCTCATTATACCTCCTACATTTCCTAAGCCAAGTACCATATCGGTTTTTTCATATACGACTACATCAGCACCTGCTTTTTTAGCAGACAAAGCTGCCGCACATCCAGACCAGTTTAAATTACCCCTGTTTTTGATATGGTAATATTTAAAGAATTAGTATCATAATCATATACTATTTCTTCTACTATATTTTTTATATAAATTCTTCTTAAGTCATTATCAGAAGTATTAAGTACTTTTTTTATATTATCATATAGTGCATCTACATTATTTTTATTTAGGTTGTTTAATAATTTTTCTCTTTGCAATTTCAATAAATTTTCTTTTAATATGTTATTAGCTTGAGTTAGATCTTCAATTTTTACCATTAATAATTTTGAAGCATCATTTGACATCAAGGCTAATTTGTCAACTAAATTATTAATCGAAGTATCATTTGACTTAATCTTTTTATTTATAAGTTTAACTTCTTGATCTACACTTTTAGTACTAGTAGATTGACTTAAATAGTCCTTTAAATAATTTTTGTCTAGAAATTTTTCTAAAAACAGTAAGAAGTCTTCTTCAGCGTAATCAACTCTCAAATGCTTACCAGGGCATCCTATACCATTCCACTTATTTGCACAAATAAAATAATATTTTTGAGAAACTTTTTTCCTTGGAGCACCTGGTTTTAAAAGCATATGCCCACCACATTTACATTTTATAAGTCCACCAGATAGAAAAGAATAGCTACTTTCGTGTGGATGAGGGGCGACTGTTTTCTCTTTTAATTTTTCTTGAACCTTTATCCATAAGTCTAAGTCCACGATAGGTTCATGAATTGATATACTAACAAATTTACTTATATCATTCCATGACTTCTTGCCATTAGTTTTAGGCCTACGATTATAAGGTAAAAAACCGCAATTATTGGGTTCACCATATACAGTATATCCTTTACTTTCTAGGTATTGAATAGAATGTTTTGTTGATTTAAGATATGTTGGATTTACTAATATATTTGATATCGTTTTGTTTGGATATTTTTTACCCTTAGCCTTGAAATTTTGACTTATTTTATACATTGAAAGGCCTAGAGCATATTCTGTAAATATTTCTTTTATATCTTTTGCCTCATCCTCTATAAGTTCTAAATGAGTTATATTTTTACCATTTTCTTTAACACGTTTTGCTTTATATCCTTTAGGGGGAGTGCCACCACTCCAGTGACCCATTTTGGCAAGTTCTTTCATGTTATCTTTTACTCTTTGCGCTATGTTCATTCTTTCCATTTCAGCAAAGGACGCTAAAAGCATCATCATCATTTTACCAACTGGGGTAGAAGGGTCAAAACCTTCAGTAATGCTTATTAATTTAATGTTTAGTTTGTCTAGTTCGTCATATACGTTCACAAAGTCTACTATATTACGAGCTATACGATCTATTTTGTAAACGGCTATTATATCAAATTGTTTAATTTTAGCCAATTCCATCATCCTCTGAAAAGAAGGTCTGTTTATATTACTTCCTGAAAACCCTTCATCTTCAAATATTTCAAACTTACATTCTTCATTTTGTCGTTTAAAATATTGCTTACATATAGTTATCTGATTCTTTATGCTTTCACCTGTATCTGTTTCTACAGATTTACGACTATATATTGCTATCCTTAACATAAAACCACCTCTCTATATAATAATAAGAGGTAAAATAAATACCCCTGCTTCTATTTTCCAGCTATATCTTTATAACTTATAATTGCCTGTATTCCCTTGCCTTTTTTACGATAAGTTATATTATAGTTCATTTAATCATTCCTTTCTTTTATAAAAGCTCTTATACCTATGTGAACAACAGTACCTACATTTAAAGTCACAGCATTTTATATCATAACAATTTACAAATAAAGCCTTAGTACATACATCTAAATGCATTGCTATTTTAGCCAGTTTTGGTAAATCTACATGTTTAATATTTCTCTCTATATCATTTAATTGTGTTTTAGAGATTCCGGTAAGAGTAGCAAGTGCTCTTACTGATAATCCCTTTTTTTCTCTATATTTTTTAATTAATAACTGCATAATACACCCCAATTTGACATATTTTTTACAATTATTATTTTACTTTAAAACTTTAAATTAAAATAGTGGTAAATGTTTACAAGTATATATACATGGAAGAATATAGTCGAACGAATTATTTACTTGTCCGCAAATAGCGGACAAGAGTGGCATTATAATATACTTAAAGGAAAGGGGTACTGTAATGCAAGACATAAAATCTAACATAATAAAAAATATTGAATTTATAGAAAGTGTTATGAGAAAATACGGTTTAGAAACTCTTAATTTAGATTTATTTATTTCAGAGATCATAAAGAAAGTAGACAAACTTAACCATCTTTCTTCTTTATGATATTCTCTAGTTTTGACTGTAAAGCTATTGATTCCATTACTAATTTCTGTACTTGAGAAGACATACCACCATTCTTATCAATTAGTCCTTTTTCTATTAGTAACTTTACAGCCAATGCAGAAATTGGTATTTCTGTTTTAGGGGCATTTCTATATACCTCCTCTATTGCCTCTTGGGGCGTAGTTTCTTTATTACTAGGTTCATATAATCTATTTACAGGTACGCTCAAGGCAGTAGCTATTTTTTCCATCATTTTTGCAGACGGATTCTTTCTTAATCCTCGTTCTAATTTAGATATATAGTCATTTGTGGACCCTATCATTTCTGAAAGTTGTATTTGAGTTAAACCTTTTTCTATACGCAAATTACGAATGTTTTTACTAATAGAACTCATCCAACCAACTCCTTTTTATGTCTATTAGTCATAAAATATGATATCACAATTTAAATGAATTTAAAAGGCAATTGAAGATAAAAAGAGAAAATAGAAGCATTATCTATTTATTTTAATACATTAGTCTTAAAAATAGTTTTACTATTTAAGACTAATGTATTATTATATAAATGTACTAAGGAGATATACAAAATGATAAAAAAGAGGAATGATACAAGCTGATATTTATTAAGAACTTAACTTACAAAAGGAGGTATACACAAATGATTATTTTAAAAGGAGTGAAAATAGAAACATGATAGGAGGGTTGAGATTGTGAGAATTTTTTTCAAATGCCCATATTGTGGTAGGAAATTAGCTATCATAGATAGTACTAAAAAAATTCAAGGTGTATTTCTTAAGTGTGGGAAATGCAAACGAGAAGTTGAAATAAAAAATATCGAGAGCCAGAATCCAGAGGCCAGAGTTCAAGAAACCAGAGCCCAGAGATCAGAGCCATTAGCCGATACAGGTTGATTGTATCGAGCCAATGGCTCTTTTATTTTGCTGGAAAGGAGATACGGTTATATGAGTTTTAAAGAACTATGTAGAAAGAATGGATTTACCCTTACTGAAGTAGCACAAAAAGCTAATACTACAGTAGATTATTTATCAAAGCTAAATAGAGGAAAAAGAAAAAACCCTACTTGGCAGTTTGTAAATAAAGTTGCGTCTATTCTAGGGGTATCAGAAAGTGAAGTTGGAAAAGCGATAACAAAGGAGGATAAGTAATAATGAATAATTTAATAACAATCAAGATTTACAAGTAAAAGAGTTCAATGGACAAAGAGTAGTAAATTTCAAAGATATTGATATATTATATGAAAGACCAGCAGGAACGGCTAAGAGGAATTTCAATGAAAATAAATATAATTCTGACAGAACAGGCAAGCTAATTTATCTGTAACCAAAATTACTTTTTTGAATAATATGATAGTAGCACTTTAAATGGAGGTTATCCATGAAAAAAGAAAGAGAAAGATTAAAAATTGTAGTTACAAACCCAGAAGAAATTCCAGCAGCAAAAAAAAGATTTACAAAACTATTTTGTGAGTTAAATAGGGACAAGATACTTAAATGTATTGAAGATTTAAAAAACAGTGAAATTAAAGAGACAGAATAATTAGTAGCACTGAAAAACCTATAAAAAATTAGAACAAAGGAGATGAGAAAGTGAGCAACTTAATGATTATTTCAAATCCATCAAAAATTAAATCCACAGAGCTTGTTGATATTATTAATGAGTTCAGAAAAGCAGAAGGTAATAACGCAGAATTACAACATAATGATTTTATGAAGAAAATCAGAAAAGAAGTTGAAATACTGAAAAATCTAGGCTTAGAAGGACAGGGAAATTTTTCGCAGTCGTCATATGTTAATTCACAGAACAAAGAACAGCCGTGTTTTGAGCTTAACCGTGATGGAATGCTTCAAATGTTAAATAGTGAATCAGCTTATGTAAGATATAAAACTATTGAGTATATTAATAAGCTAGAAGAAAAGCTTAAATGTCCTAAAGATAGCTACATGATAGAAGATCCAATAGAAAGGGCTAAAGTCTGGATAAAAGAGCAGGAAGAAAAGAAACAATTGGAACTTGCTAACAGACAAAAAGATCAGTTGATAGGAGAACTTAAACCAAAGGCAGATTACACAGATTCAATTCTTAAAAACCCAGGATTAGTTACTATAACTCAAATAGCCGCAGATTATGGATTGAGTGGTGTAGCAATGAATAAATTGTTACATGATTTAAAAGTACAGTACAAGCAAAGTGGACAATGGCTTTTATATTCACAGCATAAGGGCAAAGGATATACTCATTCACAAACCACTGATATTGTCCATAAGGATGGTAGACCAGATGTAAAAATGAACACCAAATGGACACAGAAAGGCAGATTGTTTCTTTATGACTTGTTAAAAGAAAATGGGATATTACCAGTTATAGAACAGGATGTTAAGGAGAAAACAGTTTAATGCATTTAGTGTACAAGCTATATGAAAGAAGGTGAAATGAATGGATAGCTCAAATTGGAGCAACTATACAAAAGTTTATACTTTTAGAGATTGCTTTGATATATTCCAAGTTGAAGGTGAAGTTAAGCAGATTAATAACCTTATAAAAAATGGTTGCTTGCTTACTACAGATGCATTAAGTGTATCAACCTTAGTAGATCATTTAAATGCATGTAAAAACCCTGATACGGGAGAAATGGTTCTATGCTTTTACAAAGGGAAAACAGAGATAGCTACGATAGATACTTATGATTTCAAGGAAGTACAATTGCAATTTGAAATTGAAGAAAATATTGAAACTAAGGAATTTAAATTACACTATTGCTATATTAAACCATTCAAAGAATATCAAATTTAGGAGGTGAAATAGATGGATGATAAAAAAAGAGTTGCTCCAGAAGTATCAGTTCAAGAGCAACCTAGAGAAAAAGTAGAATACGTTGAAAAACGTGAAATCAAGCAAAAGATAATTCATCTTTTTGCTATGAAAAATCTTACAATAGGTCAATGTAAAGAAATTCTTACAGAAATATCTTTTGATTTTGAAAATTGTATACCCTGGAAACAACAGAATTAATCTGTGAATGAAAATTTCCAAGTAGTAATATCCTCTCCTAACTCATTAAAACCTGTAACTGATTTATTTGCTTTATCAAGTGATTCTATAGCTATTTTTAAATTACTTAAAGCTTCATCAGGAAACTCGGTATCACAGTTAGGACAAACAACTTTTGATTTTTGAGAAATATTTTTATCTGTTACAAAAAAAGTTTCTCTACAGTTGTTACAAGTAAAATTGATTTTCATATGTATCATCACCTTTCTAGGTGATAATTCTACAAAATAATGTAAAAACCTTTAGGAAAATATGTAAAACTAAGGAGGATTTAGAGTGGAGGGATTAAAAGGCATCATAAAAATTTTAAAAGATAGTTTCTATCGTTGTTATAGAGCCTTTGGACTATATGATGAGAGAACACAACATGAATATGATTTATGGAAAGATACTGCAATAGGAGCTATGGAGGAAAAAGGAGGAATGAAGCATGGATTATAGCTGGTATATAACTCCAGAAGAATATGAGAAGGCAGAAGCAAACGGCATATGTAGAAGTACATTAGAGAACAGAATACGAAGAAGTGGCTGGAGCAAAAGTAGAGCAATTAATACTCCAGTAAAAGGACACGATACATGGTCACCAGAACTTATGGAACTTTTAATTAAAAATCATATTCCATTAGGAACTTTCACAAGTAGAATTTATAGACTAGGTTGGGATAAAGTTAGAGCGGCTACTACTCCCCCTAAAGTTAAAAGAAAAGCAACTCCACATAAGTATGATGGGTATTTAAGAATTGCACAAGAAAATGGGATTCGTTTAAATACTTTTAAAAATCGAATTAATAACTTAGGGTGGGATGCAGAAAAAGCAGCAACAACTCCAATTAGAAGCAGGGTAAAAGTATGACGCCAACAGGAGCAATGATACTTGGTATATATAGCTTGATAGTTACTATTGCATTAGTGGTAAAAGACTTTATAGAAATGGTTAAAGGGGAATCTAATGGCTGGACACTTATATTGTTGATTTTAGTTGTTATTTATCTGGTAAATGTAATTTGAAAGGAGAGAAAATGAGTAAAAGATTTACACCTGGATTGAAATATACATTTACTAAGAAAAAATATATCCAGGACATGGGAAGAAAGGATTATAAAAAGCATAAAGAATGGGTTAATAGCTTAAATGGTGGACAAGTTAAACCGATAGTTGCAAGTTACTTTCTTGGATCTGTTAGAGGACATTCTGTAGTTGCTACTTGGTGTAAATGTATAGGGAGGTTGAATGATGAAAACTAAGAAAATGGTTGAATTAGAGAAAGAGAATAAATTGCTTAAGGAGTTGTTACAAGAAGGATTGGAACTTTTAGAGGTTGCTTGCAAAAGGAGTGTGAAGGATGCAAAGAGAGACTAAATTTAGAGCGTGGGATAAGTTAGAGAAAAGAATGGGTGAAGTAAATTATATTAAATATAGCAATGTACAGTATACGTATGTTTCTGCCAGATTCAAGCAAAAAGAAAAGGTTGTTGATGAAGGATTTAATTACGGAGATAAAAATGGTTGCGATAATGTAATTTTAATGCAATATACAGGCATCAGAGATAAGAATGGTGTAGAGATATACGAAGGAGACATTATACATTGGAAAACTGATATAAATAATAAATATCTTGGAAATTTTAAAGTAGAAGAAGATGAAATAGTAGAGTGGAGCAAAGAAGAATTAAAGTGGATTGTTAGAGAAAAAGGAGCAAGTGCATTTGATGAATTGAAAGATTTAACCGACTATGATTTTGAGGTTATAGGAAATATATATGAAAATCCAGAGCTTTTGAAAGAAGCAAATAAGCTTAGAAATGAAGACTTTTAGAAAGGGGAAATTAAATGAAAGAATCTGTAAAAATAAAGAGAAGTAGAAAGTGTAGCAAGTGTTCAATATGTGATAATAATAAAAATGTTAAGATACTTAGCGTTGCAACTAAAAAGGGAATTATTTCAATTACATTATGTAGAGATTGTAGAGAAGAAATGATGCTTAAATTTGAAGATGAAGTTATAGAAGAATTTGAACGAAGTTCATTGAAAGAAGAATTTGACTTAATGGGAAGGTGATTAAATGAGCAATGAAGGTTTTACTATTAAATGCAATAAATGTGGCAAAGTTATTCAGCTAGCAAATAAAAAGAACAAGAAATGGAAATTTAGAGAGCTTGTTATTAATAAAAAAGGAATTGAATTTAAAACAGATAATTGTAATGAAGATGCTTCTATAAAATGTGAATGCGGGAATATCTTAATATTTTAAAGAAGGTGATAAAAAATGCTTTGTCCTTTAAGTGATTGTCCATTAGGACTAAAAGGTGATTTATGTTGTATCTACTGTAAAGAAAAAGAAAGAGGTTGTCCTGAAGCTTGTGAAAAGAGAAATAAAAGTTGCGCAGGTATTGATAGAGATGAGGTTTACTGCAAGATAACAGGGGAGACGGTAACGCAGGATATTGCCACTATTACAAGATCACAAGTTAGAAATTTATTGGAGGGATAGGATATGGCTAAATGTAAAGCATGTGGAGCTGAAATTATATGGATAAAAACTCAATCAGGTAAGAACATGCCATGTGATAAGAAACCAGTAATGTATTGGAAAAAGCAAGGAACAAAAGGGAAAGTCGTTACAAAGAATGGAGAAGTAGTGACATGTGAATTTGAGGGTAATCCTAGTGAATCAACAGGAATAGGATATATGCCACATTGGAGTACATGCCCTAGTGCTAATAAGTTTAGAAATAAAAAAGAAAGCCCTTATAGTAACCACCACGAAATTATAAGGACTAGAGAAATTTAAAAATCTATCCCTATTCTACTATAGGATAGGGAGAAAATCAAATATGGAGGGATGGAGATTGTATAAAGTATTAGCAAAAACTAAAAATATGACGGAATTAGAATGGTTAAGAAGCAGGCAGCAGGGTATTGGTGGATCTGATGCTGGAGCAATCCTTGGAGTAAACAGATGGAGAACACCATTTCAAGTATATATGGATAAAACTCAAGAAATAAATGAACCTAGTGAGCAGAGTGAAGCTGCTTACTGGGGAACTGAACTGGAAGACCTTGTTGCAAGGGAATTTTCAAAGAGAGCAGGTAAAAAGGTCAGGAGAAGAAATGCAATACTTCAAAGTATCGAATATCCTTTTATGACAGCTAATTTAGACAGAGAGATAGTAGGGGAAAAGTCATTACTTGAATGCAAAACAGTAAACGCCTTTGGAGCCAAAGAGTGGGACTCTGAAGAGGTACCAGCAAGCTATTTAGTACAAGTCATGCATTATTTAGCAGTGACAGGATATGAAAAAGCATTTATAGCTGTTTTAATAGGTGGGCAAAAGTTCCTTTATAAAGAGGTAGATAGGGATGAAGAACTTATAGAAATGATTGTAAATGCGGAAAAAGATTTTTGGGAAAACTCCATAGTTAAAAAGGTGCCGCCCCCACTTGATGGGTCTGCTGCAGCAGAAAAATATGTGAAGGAAAAATATAAGGATTCTAATCCAGAAA
>DAISLB010000027.1:0-29956 GCA_036820645.1 Clostridium sp. | reverse complement strand
TCTAAATAAGTTGTACTTATCATTTTCCTCTGTTTAATTTTCAAGGATCATTTTGTCGCCTCATCTCAACGACTTTTTTAGCATAACATATTTTTTTACTAATGTCAACATTTTTTTTAATCTGCACTACAATTCGTAATTTGAAATTAAATAAAAAATTTCTCAACGAAGCAATACGGCTTTAGGAGATTTCAAAGGCTAATATTTATATAAAAATTTTGGATATTTAATGTATAAATTGTATATTACGAATTGCAGTAATTTAGCTTATTTAACTGATTATAATTTATCACATATGCTGCCTATCGGCAAGTGCTATCCATCTCCCACCTAATGATGATGGGATAATTTCCTATATTAAATTAAATTATCCACATTAATCATCATCTCTTAAAACATTTAAATTTTTTCCTTCCATAACTTTGTTCATGTTTCTAACAGCACACATCTTTCCACACATAGTACATGTATGTTCATCTTCCGGCTTTGATTCTTCCCTATATCTTCTTGCCTTTTCCGGATCTATAGATAAATCAAATATTTTTTCCCAATTAAGCTCTCTTCTAGCCTTACTCATAGCATTGTCCCAATCTCTTGCACCTTTTATTCCCTTGGCAATATCTCCTGCGTGAGCTGCAATTTTAGCGGCTATAATTCCTTCCTTCATATCATCTAAGTTTGGAAGCCTTAAATGTTCCGCTGGAGTTACATAACATAGAAAATCTGCTCCTGAACATGCAGCTATTGCTCCTCCTATAGCCGATGTAATATGGTCATACCCTGGAGCTATATCTGTAACTAAAGGTCCTAACACATAAAATGGTGCATTATGGCACAATTTCTTTTCTAACTGCATATTTGATTTTATTTCATCCAAACTCATATGTCCTGGCCCTTCTATCATAACTTGTACATTTCTTTTCCAAGCTCTTTTTGTAAGCTCTCCTAATGTCATAAGTTCCTTAATTTGTGAGGCATCTGTAGAATCTTTTATAGCCCCTGGTCTGCAAGCATCTCCTAAGCTTATAGTTACATCATATTTTTCACATATATCTAAAACCTTATCAAAGTGCTCATAAAAAGGATTTTCTTTTTCGTTTAATTCCATCCAAGCGTATATTAAAGCCCCTCCTCTAGATACAATGTTCATAAGTCTTTCATTTCTCTTAAAAATTGCTGCAGTTTCTCTATTTATACCTGCATGAATAGTCATAAAATCCACACCATTTTGCGCATGTTTTTCGATTACACCCAAAAGTTCTTCTTCAGTTATGTCTTTTAATTCTTTATCATAAAATCCTACTGCATCATACATAGGCACTGTTCCTATCATAGCAGGTGACATTTCTACTAGTTTAGTTCTAAATTCTTCAGTTTTTCCAAAGCAGCTTAAATCCATTATGGCTTCTGCTTTCATTTTCAAAGCTGTCTTAACCTTTTCTAATTCATCATTTATGCAATTGCAATCCTTTGAAATTCCTAAATTTACATTTATCTTGGTTTTAAGTCCTTGTCCTACACCTTCTGGATCTAATGCCTTATGATTTTTATTAGCTGGTATTACAACTGATCCATGTGCAACTAATTCCATTAATTGTGACAACTCTACATTTTCTTTAAAAGCTACCTTTTCCATTTCCTTTGTAATTATGCCCTTTTTAGCAGCGTCCATTTGTGTTGTGTAATTCACTTTAAACATCTCCTTTAATATATTTTTTAACAACCTATATTAAATTTCTATGCTGTACGCATCATACAGGACTTGGATTTACTCATACTTATAAAAAAGAGGAAGACTTTTCCCCTCCCTCATACTCGTCACCATACAATGAAAAAATACAACCCTATAAAGTTGTATTTTAAAACTATATAAGCACTTCCCTACGCTGGAATTATCCAAATCAGGTATGAGGGTCAGAACTAACAGTTCTATCTCAGCCTATAAATATAGACCCCCCTAGTATTATTTAATTTTCTATATAAAACATATCATATATGGTTAATTTTTTCAACTACAAATTCTTATCTTCAATAAGTATCTATTTTAAAATACAATTTTTAAATTCTAATAATTTATTTGTATGTATAAGTTAACTTACGCCTTACAATTTCTATACATCACATTAATAGTATTAAATATTCATAACTTTAGTAAAATATAATATAAGTATTACTGCTCCTACAAATATTCTATATACAGCAAAGACCCTCATTGGTTTTCGTTTTAAAAAATTGATAAACTTTTCTACTACAACTAATGCTACTATAAACGAAACTATGAATCCAACTGCCAGAGCAATAACTTGAGAAATATCCATAGATACATTTACTTTTATAAGTGACCATCCTGATGCTGCTATCATAGTAGGTATAGCAAGGAAAAAAGAAAACTCTGCTGCAGCTACATTTGTAAGTCCACTTAACCATCCACCCATTATTGTAGACGCAGATCTAGACATTCCTGGCCAAAGTGATAGACATTGAAAACATCCTATCTTAAATGCTTGTACCAGGTTTACATTTTCAATTCTATTTGTACTATTTCCCCTTCTGTATTTGTTCTCCATATATATCATAAGAAAGCCACCAAATACTAGCGCACAGGCAACAGTAATTGGATTAAACAATTTGCTTTGAATTAAATCATTAAGAAGTACTCCTGCAATAGCAGAAGGTATAAAAGCAACTAAAATAGTAAACCAAAGTTTAAATCCCCATTTTCCAGGTTTAAGATTCTTAAGTGAATTAAAAATTTTATCCCAGTAGAGTACTACTATGGCAAGTATGGCACCTAGTTGAATTACTACTTCAAACATATCTATATAAGCCCCATTATATGTTGGTGCTTTGAAGTTTATCAGATTTCCTACTATTATGATATGACCTGTCGAAGATATTGGCAGGAACTCTGTTATTCCCTCGACTACTCCAATAACAGCAGCTTTAATAATAAATAATAATTCCATTAACTTCACTCCCTTGTTAGGTTTTATAAACAAGTATCATTATACTATCATTATAAGTTTTTTTACAACATATATATTATTAATAATAAGTAAAATTTAAATATATAACTATTCCTTACTTTACATTATAAATAAAGGATTTAGCAATAAAATTGAAATCAATTCATTACTAAATCCTATTTTTATTATTAAATCTTGTGGAGTTAAAACTCCATCTGATACCAAGAACTATGTTTATAGAGTTCCTTTAACTTCAGGTCCAGCTTTTGCTATATCTTCCGAAACATCTTTAAACTTTTGAAAGTTTTTACTAAACTTTAGTGCCAGCTTTTCCGCTGTTTTATCATAAGCCTTTTTATCCTGCCATGTATTTTTAGGATTTAACATTTCATCCGGTACACCTGGGCATTTTGTAGGCATCATAACTTTAAATACAGGATGTTCTACAAAATCCACATCTTTGAATTTTCCGTTTAAAGCTTCTTTAATCATAGCCCTTGTATATGAAAGTTCTATTCTATCTCCATTTCCATATCCGCCGGATAGCCATCCAGTATTTACCAAATACACCTGAGTGTTATACTTGTCTATTCTTTCACCTAACAACTTTGCATATACAGCAGGATTCATTAGCATAAAAGGTTCACCAAAACAAGAGGAAAAAGTAGCTTGAGGCTCAATTATTCCTCTTTCAGTTCCAGCTACCTTGCTGGTATATCCAGACATAAAGTGATACATTGCTGCTTCCTTAGAAAGCTTTGATATAGGAGGCATTACCCCAAAGGCATCTGCAGTTAAAAATATTATAGTCTGTGGATTTCCTCCTACGCCACTCTCTTCTATATTATCTATATAATTTATAGGATAAGCTGCCCTTGTATTTTCTGTATACCTATCATCATTATAATCAGGGACTCTATTCTGATCTGCAACTACGTTTTCAACTACAGTTCCAAATTTTATAGCATTATAAATCTGTTTTTCTTTTTCTTTGTCAAGTCTTATAGCTTTAGCATAGCAACCACCTTCGAAATTAAATACACCTTCATTAGACCATCCATGTTCGTCATCACCAATCAATCTTCTTTCTCCATCAGCTGATAAAGTAGTTTTTCCCGTTCCTGACAATCCAAAAAATAAGCAGGTTTTGTCATCTTGTCCTATATTAGCAGAACAATGCATAGGCATGACCCCTTTTTGTGGAAGCAAGAAGTTCATTACTGAAAATACTGATTTTTTTATTTCTCCTGCGTAACTGGTTCCTCCTATTAATATAATCTTTTTATCAAAATTTATCAAAACGAAAGCATCCGAATTTAAACCATCTTCTTTTCCCTTAGCCTTAAATCCAGGTGCTGATATAATATTAAATTCAGGAACAAAACACTTTAAGTCATCCTCCGTTGGTCTTCTAAATAATTGATTTGCAAACAATGCCTGCGATGCTTTTTCGCATATTACTCTTATAGGAAGCGTATATTTTTTTAAAGCCCCAACAAATCCATCAAATACAAAAATGTCTTTATCTTTTATATAATTTAAAATCTTATCATACATTCTATTAAAAATATCTTCTTCTATAGGAAGATTTACATTTCCCCAATTTATTTTGTCCCTAATACTTTCTTGATTAACTATAAATCTATCTTTAGGAGATCTTCCTGTATACTTTCCAGTATTAATCATAAGAGCTCCTTTATTTGATAAAAATCCTTCTCCACGTTTAATTGAAAATTCCGTTAATTCTGCTGGTGATAAATTTTTATACATATTCCTGTATTTATTAATATTTAAATATGATAAGTCAATATTCATGATGTTTCCCCCTAAATTAGTTTATATTTATATATTACACCATTTATAGAAAAATGCAATAAAAAAATTATTTTAAGCTTAATTTAAAAGTATTTTATATACTATGTCTTAAATAATATACTATATAGCCTGTTTATTTTTATATGTACTATATTAAACCTACATATTTTTTAATATAAGCTATACTTTTTATGTGTAAATTATGCTGATAATGAATTGTTTTTTTTCGAACTTGCAAAACTATCTGATAAATTATTTTCCATGTTATGACTTATTTAACTGTGTCTTCATATTATAATAGTTTGAAGGCTTTACATAGATATTTTTTAATTATACATTTTTTCGAATGCTTATTCTTACATTCTATCAGTAAACCTAAGAAATACAGTAAATTTACAACTTTTTGATGTAAATTTTGTAATATTGTATTATAATATTGTATTATAATATTAAGAGTTATTTACTTGCTCATGTATTTGTTATGTAATATATTTCAATCTTATAAACTTATGACAAGCAAATATTTAAAGTAAATAATCAAATGCTTTACTTAAGTTGAAGGTGGTGTTAAAAATTAACATAAAATCTTTTTTTAGCATTATTATTTCCAAAATCGTAATAAAATTATCAAAATTTTTATTTAAAGGAGGAAGTAATTTTCCTGGAAAAGTTGCTTTAAAATTAGATAAGAATATTCTTAAAACCATATGCAAAGATTATAAAATTATAGTTATAACGGGTACAAATGGTAAAACTACAACTACAAGCATGGTCTACAACATATTAAAACATGCTAAAAAACATGTGATTACAAACAATACAGGAGCAAATATGCTGACAGGTATAGTTTCATGTTTTATAGAAAATTATTCGTTTAAAAAATGCAGTGAGACAAACTATGCGGTTATAGAGTGCGATGAAGCGAATGTTACTTTATTTACAGATTATGTAACTCCAGAAATTATAACTGTAACAAACTTGTTTAGAGATCAACTTGACAGGTATGGAGAAGTTTACACTACATTAAAAAAAATCCTAAAAGGTATCAAAAAAGTACCTCTTTCCAATTTAATACTCAATGGGGACGAATCTCTCCTTGGAGATTTAAATTTGCCAAACAGGACTATTTATTATGGATTTAATTGCTCTCCAACAAATAAAAAAAGAGTAGATGCTAATGCAGATGCTAAGTTCTGTAAAAAATGTAAAAATCCTTACAAATATAATTTTCTTACATATAACCATTTAGGCGATTACTATTGTGAAAAGTGCGGATATAAAAGACCTGAATTGGATTACACTTTAGATGAAATAAAAGAACAAACTCCAGATGGATCATTAGTAGTAATTAGTGGAAAGGAATATTATGTAAATCAACCAGGTACATATAATATGTACAATGCCCTGTGTGCTTATTCTATAGCAGTGGTTTGTGGCATATCTACTTCCTATATATATGATTCTCTAAAAAAACAAAAGAGTAGTTTTGGAAGACAGGAAGCCATAAATATAGAAGGTAAAGAGATTAAAATAATCTTAGTAAAAAATCCTGCTGGTTATGATCAAGCTATAAATACTTTAAGCCTTGACTCCAGAACCTTTAACCTAGCTGTACTTCTAAATGACAATTATGCAGATGGAAGAGATGTATCTTGGATATGGGACGTAAATTTCGAAAAATTGTCTTCACTGGATATAGATAAAATAATGATTTCAGGTATAAGACTTTATGATATGGCTATAAGATTAAAGGTAGCAGGATTACCTCAAGATAATTTCATAATTTGTAAGCACTATGAAAATCTAATTGATGAAATAAAAAATTGTAAATCAAACACAGTATATGTATTAGCTACTTATACTGCCATGATAACTTTCAGGAAATTTCTCAATTTCAAAGGATATATCAAAAAACTATGGTAAAATACTAGAGAAATAGGGAGTGTATCTAAAATGGAATTAAACATATGTCACTTATATCCTGATTTATTAAATGTATACGGAGATTTAGGAAATATACTCATATTAAAATATAGAGCACAGCAGCGAGGTATAGGTATAAATATATTTAATATATCTCTTGGGGATCCCTTTGACAGCTCTAAATATGACATAACTTTTTTTGGTGGTGGTCAGGATTATGAACAGTCAATAGTATCGGAGGACCTTGTTAAAAATAAAAAAGAGGGTATAGTAAGTTACATTGAAGAAGGTAACGTACTTTTATCAATTTGTGGAGGTTATCAACTTCTTGGAAAATACTATTCTACACCTGATGGTCAAAAGTTGCCAGGCCTTGATGTACTTAATATATATACAGAGGGTGGCAGCAATAGATTTATAGGAAATACAGTTATATATAATGAAAGATTTAAAGAAACCTACGTAGGATTTGAAAATCATTCTGGTAGAACTTATATAGGAGATTTAGAACCTCTTGGAAAAGTAATTGTAGGTTATGGTAATAATGGGGAAGATGGATATGAAGGTTGCATATATAAAAATTGTTTTTGTACTTATTTTCACGGTTCTCTCCTTTCTAAAAATCCTGAATTAGCAGATAGATTTATATCTACCGCTATTTCTAAAAAATATGGCGATATAAAACTTGATCCTCTAGATGATACCTTAGAATTAAATGCTAAAAAATTTATAATAGAAAGAGAAACCAAAAATAAACCTAATTAATTTACATCTTTATGTAAAGTTTCTAGTTTGAAAGTTTACTTATACCAGCCATATACTAACAAATTTCATCACACTAAAAACTTTTTATAAGTCTAAAGCTCGGTATTTTGAAAATCTAAAGAAGCTTATATAAACTCGTACCTCAGACATATATAAGCTTCTAAGATTTTCTAAAATACCTCACTAAGACTTATAAAAAAAGTTTTTAAGTGTGATTTCAATTTTGTTAGTATATTTTATGTATAAGTTAAAATTTCAATTAGAATCACTATGTAGGGTTTCTAACTTAAAAATAAAACTTATACATGGTAACCTTTATTTTAATAATAATTATAATTTTTCTATTTTAAATTTATCATTCTCATAATCTACTCCTACCTTGCAGCCCGTATATATCTCGCCACTAATTATCTTCTTTGCAATAGAAGTTTCCAGAACATTTTCTATATATCTTTTTAAAGGTCTTGCTCCATAAACAGGATCATATCCTTCTTCTGCCATAACTTCTTTTGCTTTTGAGGTTATTTGTAGAGATATATTTTTCTCCTTAAGCCTATTTTCTATATCCTTTAGGAATATATCTATTATAAACTTAATTTCTTCCGTATTCAGTGGTTTAAACATTATTATATCATCCAGTCTATTTAAAAATTCAGGCTTAAATTTAAATTTCATATCATTCATTACCTTGTCTCTTATGTCTTTATCTATTCCACTGCTGCTCTTGTTCTGTAGTAAATAACTACTTCCTATGTTAGAAGTCATAATTATAATAGAATTTTTAAAGTCAACTACCTTACCTTGATTGTCAGTAAGCCTTCCATCATCTAATATTTGAAGGAATATATTAAATACATCTTCATGGGCTTTTTCTATTTCATCAAATAATATTACACTATAGGGTTTTCTTCTCACTGCCTCCGTAAGCTGACCTCCCTCGTCATATCCTACATATCCTGGAGGAGCTCCTATAAGTCTCGAAACAGAATACTTTTCCATATACTCTGACATATCTATTCTTATTATGTTTTCTTCGCTATCAAATAGTGTCCTTGCTAAAGTTTTTGCAAGTTCAGTTTTACCTACACCTGTAGGGCCTAAAAATATAAAAGAACCTATAGGTCTTCTAGGATCTTTCATACCTGCCCTTGCTCTAAGCACAGCATTTGAAACTGCCGTAACTGCTTCCTTCTGTCCTATAACTCTCTTTGCAAGTTCATCTTCTAGTTTTACTAATTTCTGTCTTTCCCCTTCTACCAATTTTGAAACAGGTATTCCAGTCCATTTAGATACTATCTGAGAAATTTCCTGTTCTGTAACTTCTTCCTTTAACATTGCAGCTTCATCATTTTCTTTAATAAATTTTTCTTTTTCACCTATAGCACTTTCAAGTTTGGGAATAGTACCATATTTTAATTCTGCAATTTTATTTAAATCATATTCTCTCTCTGCTTTTTCAATTTGACCTCTTGCTTCATCCAGCTGTTTCTTTAAATTTCTAACTTCAGTTATATTTGACTTTTCCTTTTCATACTTAGCCGTCATTTCATTGTCTTTATCTTTAAGATTACTAAGCTCCTTTTCTACTAATTTAAGCCTTTCTATAGAAGCACTGTCTTTTTCTTTGGAAAGAGCTTCTTTTTCAATCTGGAGCTGGAATATTTTTCTCTTAACATTATCCATTTCAGTTGGCATGCTGTCAATTTCAGTTCTTATCATAGCACAGGCTTCATCAACTAAATCTATAGCTTTGTCAGGCAAATATCTATCTGTTATATACCTATCTGAAAGCTTTGCAGCAGCCACAATAGCAGAATCGTGAATTCTTATACCGTGATAGATTTCAAATTTTTCTTTAAGTCCTCTAAGTATAGAGATAGAATCCTGAACAGTAGGTTCATCTATAACCACCGGTTGAAATCTTCGCTCCAAAGCCTTATCTTTTTCTATATACTTTCTGTATTCATCAAAAGTAGTGGCCCCTATACAGTGGAGTTCACCTCTTGCTAGCATTGGTTTTATTAAATTTCCAGCATCCATAGAACCTTCAGTTTTCCCGGCTCCAACTATGGTGTGAATTTCATCTATAAAAAGTAATATCTTACCTTCACTTTTCTGTACTTCTTTTAATACGGCCTTTAGTCTTTCTTCAAATTCTCCCCTAAATTTGGCACCAGCAATCAATGCCCCCATGTCTAAGGAAAATATTATCTTATCCTTCAAGCCTTCTGGTATATCTCCTCTTACAATTCTCTCTGCCAAACCTTCAACTATAGCAGTTTTTCCTACCCCTGGATCACCTATTAGTATGGGGTTGTTTTTAGTTCTTCTCGAAAGTATTCTAACAACTCTTCTTATTTCTTCATCTCTACCTATAACCGGATCAAGTTTATGTTTTTTTGCCTCTTCCACAAGATTTCTACCATACTTGGCAAGTGCCTCATAAGTTCCCTCTGGATCCTGGGTATCAACCCTTTGATTTCCCCTTACTTGAGACAAGGCTTCTAAAAATGCATCCTTTGTAATATCAAATTTCTTAAGTATACCGTCTACGTCAGGAGAGTGAATTTCCATGATACCAAGCATTACGTGCTCTACACTTATATATGAATCTTTGAATTTTTGAGCTATCTTTTCTGCCTGCAAAAAAACATCTTCAAATCTTCTAGTTGCATACACGGAGGAACTTTGTGCTCCTTCTCCCAACACTTTAGGCATCTTGTCTAAAACATCCTTAGTTTCCTTTACCAGAGATTTTAAATTTACAGACATCTTCCCAAATATATTTGGAATGAGTCCATCCTTCTCAAATATTAAAGCTGAAAACATATGAATCACATCTACCTGCTGATGATTATACTTCACTGCCGTAAGTTGTGCTTCATTTATTGCATTTTGAACTTTTATTGTAAGTTTGTCTATGTTCATAATAAAAATACGTTACGCAAAACTTAAACCAAGTTTTAACGCAGCTCCTCCTTTCTAAACCTTTTTAGATTAATTTATTGAAAAACAAAAATATAATTTTTTCAGTTTTTCCAATAAAACTATAAAAAATTATATTTTTGTTTTAAGTCAATAGCAAGATTAAAATATTTAAGAGCCTCTGGAACCTTTTTCATATCATAATAAATATATCCTATTTCTATATATCTTTTGCATATACAGGTATTTGGTTGAAATTTCACTAGAGCATCTAGTGAAAGATTCATATATATTTCCCCTTCAGCTAGCTGACCTTTTTTTATAAATATCAATGCTTTATAATAGTATGCTCTTTCTATAAGAATTATATTATTTAACTTTATAGAACAATCTAAACCTATATCACATATACTTTCAACTCTATCCCAAATTTGATTTTTTATCAAAATATCTACAATTTCGATTACAAAATTAGCAAATTCCTCTTCATACTCTTTAGGATATATATTTAATGCTTCATTTATATAAAATATTGCCTTTTCACTCATATTTAAAGTAAACATAACTGCAGCATACTCAACCATAGATGTGGATTTATCCTTTAAATTATCTTTATAAAGTTCATTTGCCTTTTTTTCATATACTTTGAATTTTTCAGTATCATTTTTTAAAGAAAGTATAGCTAAAACATGATAAATTTTTGCCTTTTTTATGTCTCCATCCATCAAGTTTATCAATTTTATCATTATATCAGACAATTCATAAGCCCTTTCATAATCATTAAGAGCAATAAAACAAAGCATTTTATTATATGTAATTTTTGCTAGTAGTTCATTATTAACAGTTTCTGCCATAATGTCTAATACATTATCATAATAGTTTATTGCCTGTAAAAATTGTTTTGTTTTAAAAAAATATTTCCCAATATCGATATAATAAAGCACTGCTTTTCTTTTAGAGAAATTTTTTTGTAAATATTCATAATACTTTACAGATATATTATGCAATTTTTCTAATTCATTTTTTTCTAGATAATGGTTAAATAAAAGGTGTATTATCCTAAAACATATATTATCATAGCAATATCGCTCTGCAAATTTAAAATTATATTTTAAATTTTTTTCATAATTTATTTTATCCTGTTTTTTCTCAATATCATCTATATTTTTTACTATCTGATTTTCTATATCTAATTTCAGATACTCAAAACTAATTTCAAGTTTGTCTGATAAAAATTTTAAAATCCAATTTTCTGGTTTTATTTTATCATTTTCAATGCAACTCATTTTAGAAATTGATATTTTACTATTACACAGCTCCTTCAAAGTATATCCCTTATATATGCGCGCTCTTTTAACTTTTTCTCCAGTAGAAAGTATCTCCATAATTATCACCTATTTTATTTAATACTCTTTTAATATTCCAATCTTTTTAAAAATTTCAACACCTTCACTTAAATACTTAACTGCTTCCTTATCCATCTTGACGTCCTCATAAAACTTTCCAAGTTTTATTGATATCTCAGCAGCTTCTTTAGTATAATTCATTTTTGTTGCAAAGTTCAATGCATCAATTAATGTATTTTCTGCTTCTTTTTTATTACATTCAATCATATTTATTCTAAATTTCAGCATGTAATAACATACTAACGATTTACTATTTTTTTCGTCTATATTGTCCTTTATTTCTTCTATGATTTTTCTTGAATTTACAATATCCTTTAATTTTATATAATTCTCACATATATTTATAAGTGTATCCACAATCCTGCCATCTTTACATTTCATTCGCAATTCTTTTGCCTTATTTAAATGTATAAATGATTCTTCAATATTATTAAACTCGCCAAAAAGTTTACCCAGATTATTTTCAATTGCGGCAGTATTTATTGTATCTTCTAATTCTCTGTATACATTTAAAGTTTTTTTAGAATACTTTATTGCATTATTTATATCTCCCTTTTTATTATACTCTTCTGCCAGTAAAAATAAGCTTTTAGCATACTCTTCCTTATTATCTATCTGCCTAAACTTCTCATTTGCCAGGTAAGAATAGTTTATTGCTTGTTCCATATTGTCTAATTTAAAATTTATACAAGCTGTATAATAATATATTTGTCCAAGCAAGAAATCATTTCCTATATTGTTTTCCTTATATACATTCTCTGCCTGCTGCAAATAAGTGCTGGAAGCATGATATGATTTCATACTTATTGTAATCTTTCCTAAAATTATAAAGGTTTTTATAATTTCTTCATATTTACTATTTTTTATAAAAATAACATTAGCAGACAATAAAAATTGTTGGGCAATTGGATATTCTTTTCTTGCCGTATAGATTGTCCCCTTTAAATATAAATTTTTTGCTTTTTCATATGGTAGGGAATACTTTTCTGCATAGTATATAGCCTCTTCAATATACTTTTCTGATTGATTCAAGTTTCCACTTATTATATAAGATTCAGCTATATTTTCAAAATAAGTACATATTTTTTGTGCTTGAGTTTCTTCCGATTCCATTAAATACTCAATAGAAGTATTCAATTCCGCTGCTAAGTATTCCAACAAATCCATACTAGGATTTGATTTTCCTGATTCTACTAAACTTATTTGTCCAGGTGTAATTCTATCCCCTGCCAAATCCTTTAAAGTCATATTAAGTTCTTTTCTTCTTCTCTTTATTTTTTCCCCTAAAGAAAGTATCTCCATCATTCACTCTTCCTTTATTACTTACAATTTTTATTTCATACATATCTGTTCCAATATGTTACATTCTTTTTAATATAAAAAAATAGAAGCTCTGCTTTGGGATAATAATATTCAAATATTATATATAATTAGAATTATATGTAATGTAAATATTTTTGTTTACAATAATTTTTAAACCATATTAAAATATTATTCTATATTAGTATCATTATAACATATTTTTAATTATAAAATAAAAACTTTTAAAAAAAAACTGCAATTCGTAATATACAATTTATACATTAAATATCCAAAATTTTTGTATAAATATTAGCCTTTGAAATCCCCTAAAGCCGCATTGCTTCGTTGAGAAATTTTTTTATTTAATTTCATATTACGAATTGTAGTAAAAAAATAAAAACATATTACTATAAATCTAAGCAATATAGTCTAAATAGTCTAAATTAATAAAAAAACAGTGTAAGATGCGCCTCTTTATTATTAAAAGTGTACACATTTTACACTGCACTTAAGGGTCCTATGCTATCTTATCCAATTCATAACCCCACCATACATATTCCCTGCGGTATTCCTTAAGTATCTGGAAGTTTTTTTTATCATTCTCTTTTTAGATCTATCTAATTCTGGTACTACCATCATGCCTACTGCTGCACCAATTACTGCACCTGCTACAAACTTTCCATGCATTTTGCCACCCTCCTCTCTTTAAAAAATGCTTTTTCTTTTACAGAATTAAAATTTTTTATGTTCTTTAAATTAAATTGGAATTAAAATTATAAACTTAATTCTATAGATAGATTATGCAATTTTATTTTTTTTAAACAGAGCAATTTTTACATTTTCATATATTACTAAAAAATTTATCCGATCACTACCATTGCTAACACCCCCATCTCCTATCAAAGTGTGGGATAAGCAAAGCTTCAATAAGCTTCAAATTTTAGATTTTTCGTAACATAGCGGAGAAAAATCGACCTTCACTATTAATTATTAATTCTTAACTTAAAAAGCAGAATCAATAACTATTATATTTTTTTCACCTTTAGAAGCAATTTTTAATATCTCATTTTTTACTTCAGCACTAGCTGTCTTTATCTCATTATTAATTAGCCATCTTTCAACGGTTTTTTCTGATTGTATTTGTAATTTTTCTTTGCACTTTTCATCTGCCAATTCATTAAACAAATCCCCAGTATGACTATCTACTTTAACAAATATAACTTCAATGTTTTTCATAAGCTCGTTCATTTCTTCATAATACTTTATAGAGGATGCTTCTTTTCTCTCCCAAAGTCCAAGTGCATGCTGGCACACTCCTTCATAGTCGTGAAACAGCACAACTCTTTTCTCCCCTTTAGATATGGCATATTGTACTCCTCTAACTGCCGCTTTTAATTCTCCAGATATTTGCCTTATATTTTTACCTTCTTCACAACAATGTGCATCACTTTCTATATAATAAACTACATCATCTTTAACTGCCACCAACGCATAGGAATACATTTCTGTTGAAATGTTATAACTTCCATCAACATATACATGTAAACAATCTTTAGGATAGCTGCCCTCAGACTTTTTTAGAAGCTTATCCTCTCCTTCTAAATATTCCAAAGCTGAATTAGTATCTTTAAAGCTCTTATATTTAGCACCTTTTACACCTTTTACACATTTTAAGCATTCTGCCCAAGTGTTTACTATAATATTTTCAACTTTTTTATTTTTTTCAAAATCATATCCTTCTTTTATAGCATATACTTTCTTAACCATATCAAATTATGTAACACTGCTCCCTTCTTTCTCTTTTTTCTCAGATGATTTGAATACCTTGCTTAGCTGATTTAAAATCTTTGAAACATTTGCACTTCCAATTATTTTTGTAATATATCTTACTGCTTCTCTTGTAACTAAAATTATATTTTGTTCACCCTGCCAATTTTCAATTATAATCTCTTTTGGTATTTCATCAATTATAATATTAAGGGCAAAAAATACAAGGGCAACATCATCTACTTTTCCAACAAAAGGTATAAAATCAGGTATTATATCTATAGGACTTGCAAGGTAAGCTATTAAGCCTGACAGCATAATCTTAATCTTTATTTTAACCCTTTTGTCCTTAAATAATCTTATAAATAACACTACAATATCTGGTACAAGCATCCCATACTCTACGATTTTTTCATATTTTTGTGGCACCTTACCTATGATTTTTTTTCTAAACTTATGATACTTATCTAAAATACGTCTTCTTTTCTTTTTCTCTACGTTTGGAAATTTCTTTTTTTCTTCATATCTTATATCTTCTGCTTCTATCTCCAGTGCCCTAGGAAGTATTTCTACTTTTTTTAATTTGAGATTAAAATACGGTATAAGCTTTACTGCTAGATTTAAATCCACTCTTATGACATCCTTGTCTACCCCTACCCCATAAGGAGAAAAGTTATCTAATAACTTCCTAAGAGCAATACTTTTTACATTCTTGAATACCTTAAATTTATACACATATACATCCAATATTTTTAAATTTATTATGTTGTTATTTATATTCCCTAGTCCCACTTTAACTTGAAAATTTACAGATATTTTTCTCTTATATGTCCCCTCTATTGTTATTATTTCATTTATATTTATATTTTCTATATTAAGTCCTTCTATATTCACATACTCATGAACTATACCAAGTATGTCTTGTTCTGTCAAAATGGCTTTTCCAAAGGACACTTTCATATATAAATCTCCTCTCTAAATTTACAAACTTCTTATTATAAAGTATACAGTAAATTAAAATTTCTGCAATAAACAATTCTAAAATTTCCATACTAGTTCCATAAATTACTTTAGCAAAATTTATGATTTTAATTAGACTAATTTATAAAAATATTATAATATCATTATATGATTTCATAAAGTTTCGTTTGTCCGATGGCTACCTACCGTAATACTCCTGCTTTTCTCCAAGTGAGAGTAAAGAGCGGCTACGTCCCTGGATAACGATTTTCCCTAAAGAATAACGCCTTCTAAGTGCTAAAGCCTGTTAATGCATCAGATGGAGTTAAAACTCCATCTGATGCCAAGAACTCTGTTTATATAAATCACCATAGACAATCTATCTCAAGAAAGGAGAACTTAAATGAAAAAAATAAAAAATAAGTTTATAATAATTCCTATTTTAACCTCTATTTTATCTCTTTGCATTTTACTATTTATGAATTATAGTAACAGCTCTGTACCCTATAAGTCATACGTTTCGTTTCAAAAAGATGTATCAGAGAAAATAGTTTCAACAGTGTATATGACAGATTCTCCTAAAATAAGAGTAAAATTAAAAAACAGCAGCGTATATGATACAGATAATCCTAGAACTCCTAATGCTAAAGAAGTGCTTTTAAAAGATGGAATAAGCGTATCTGAGCAATATGCTATAAACAATAGGCAAGCTTTCCCTACTGCTATACTTATAATTTCCATTATAGTAACTGCTTTTATAGGACTTAAGTTTTCTAGCAAATCTTCAAAAAAAGCAATATCTCTCGATTCTTTAGATGCTTCTACTGTGGAAGATTCCAGTTGTAATTTTAAAAATGTAGCAGGAAATGAAGAAGCTAAAGAGAGCGTCCAGGATATAGTTGATTTCTTAAAGAATCCTAAAAAATATACATCTTATGGCGCAAGGATGCCAAAAGGGATTTTGTTATTTGGTGAGCCAGGAACCGGAAAAACACTCCTTGCAAAAGCCATTGCAGGAGAAGCAGAAGTTCCCTTTTATGCTGTTTCAGGCTCTGATTTTGTACAAGTATATGTAGGCGTAGGCGCTAGTCGTATAAGACAGTTATTTAAAAAAGCCAAGAACAATAAATCTGGAAAAGCAGTTATATTTATAGATGAAATAGATGCCATAGGTAAAAAGAGAGCTGGATCGGCAGGTACTGGAGGTTCTGATGAAAGAGATCAAACTTTAAATGCTCTGCTTACGGAAATGTCTGGATTTAATGAAAAAGAGGGAATTGTAATAATAGCTGCAACCAATAGGTTAGATATGCTAGATCCTGCCCTCTTAAGACCTGGAAGATTTGACAGACATATAGAAGTAACCCTTCCTGATATTTCTGCAAGGGAAAAAATTATAGCTCTTCATCTAAAAAATAAACCTGTAGATAATATAGATGTACACGAGTGGGCTCAAAAAACTTCTTACTTTTCAGGTGCAAAAATTGAAAGTTTAATAAATGAGGCTGCAATAATCGCCTGTAAAGAAGACAGCACTTACATTGAAAACACTCACATTGATAAAGCTTTTTCCATAGTACTAACAGGATATGAGAAAAAAGACAGAGATTATATAAAAGATATAGATAAAAGAATAACTGCTTACCATGAAGTAGGCCATGCTCTGGTATCCTCAAAAGTACTTCCAAATGAAAAAATTTCTAAAATAACAATTATTCCAAGTACTAAAGGAGCTGGAGGTTATACATTAAGCATACCCGAGGACAAGCTCTATCAAAATAAAGATTACCTGCGTAGAAGAATAATGGTACTTTTAGGTGGAAGAGCTGCTGAAGAAGTTATCTTTGGTGCAGATTATGTAACTACAGGTGCCTATAATGATCTACAGCATAGTACAAGTATAGCTTTTAACATGGTAACTCAATATGGAATGGGAAGCACTTTAGGTCTTTTAAACATGAGGGAACTGGCAGATTTAAATATAAATCAAAATGAGATTATCAAAGAGTGTAAGTGCCTTACAGATTCAATATATAATGACGTAAAAAATATTCTTATTGAAAATAGGCACTGCCTTAAAACCACAGTTCAGTTACTTATGGAAAAGGAAACCTTATTTTCAAAGGACTTAGAAAATTTATTTATTTAACAGTTACTCAACTTTCGCACATACAAAATTTTGACTTAATATAAAAAAATTACGACGTAATTTTTTTAGTTGAAAGTTGATAGTGGACAATTGACAGTGAAGGTTGATTTTTAGCTATCGCAAAAAATCTTTAAATTTATATGAACCAGCAATGTTTCACTTTAGTGAAACCAGTCTTCAAAAATTTAATTAAAGATTTTTTGTAGTATAACGGAAAAAAATCCTCCTTCACTGTCCTCTGTCAATTGTCCTCTGTCCTCTCAAAAAAGTTGTTTCGCAATTTTAGAAAACTGCGAAAGTTAAGACAGTTATTTATCGGGCAATGTTTTTTACATTGCCCAATAAATATGTCATGATTATTCCTCCTACAAGTCCTCCTAAGTGTCCAAAGTTATCCACATTTGCTACGGAAAATCCTATTATTAGATTTAGCACAATTATAGATAACACACTCATAAAAAATTCCTTACCTATTTTATGTTTCATTTTTATAGCAAATACCAATGCTGCACCTAAAAGTCCAAATATTGCTCCTGAAGCTCCTACTGAAATAGAAGACGAAAACATAAAACTAAATACAGAAGAAACTAAACCTGAAATAAGGTACAGTACTATGTATTTAAATTTGCCATATACTTTCTCAATAAAAGATCCCATTATATAAAGTGAATACATATTTACTCCTAAATGAACTATTCCAGCATGTAAAAACATACAAGTAAAAAACCTATAGTACTGGCCTGAAGCTATAAGTGAGTTAACCTTGGCTCCCATAAATACAAGTACATTTATATTACTGTCAAATATATTTCCAGAAAGGTATGCAGTTACTGCGTATGCAGCAACATTTAAAGCTATTATAATCCACGTTACAATTAGGTCTTTCATTTTATATCTGTTTTTTGACTGCCTATTTGATAAAGTATTTTCTTTTATGTATGCCATACAACTATATATTTCTTTGGCTAAATCCTCTACATCTGAAGTATAAAAATTTATTTGATTTAAGTAAGGATTTAAAAAAATTAATCCACATTGTGGATTATTATTTTTACCCACATCCATATGTACTTCTCTATTTAATACTATCTGTATAAGTTTTACACTTTTATTGTTAAACAGCTTTTTTAAACTTAACTTTATATCTTCAATCTTTATGTTCCTATAACTTTCCACCCTAGAGAAAAAAACTACTTGCATAATAGAATTTTGTTCTCTACATAACGCCCATTTACTGCATATTCCATTTACATTTTCCATTTCTATAATATTAAAATTATAGTTTTTGTATAACTTGTCTATTAAATTATCAATATATGAACTCATATTCTTCTCCTCAAAAAACGAATACACAGTATACTATCATAAATATTTTTATCCGATGTACGTCCCTGGATAACGATTTCTAAGCATCAGGTGGAGTTAAAACTCCATCTGATGATTAGAACTCTGTTTATATCTATAACACACTGTGTAGTTTATTTTTCTCAACTTAATTTTATTTATACTATTTCTTTTACAATTACGCTTAGATTTTTCAATAAATCCATTTCATAACCTGATATATTGGCTCCAGTTTCAGGATCTTCTAATACCCTTATCACCGGTCTATCAGGAAACCCTTTGTTTTGCCTTACAACATATCCCTTAACTCCATTTGATAACTTAATACAGCACCCAAGTGGATAAACAGCAAATGTACTTTTAAAATGAGATACCATTTCCTGGTCAAAACTGCTTCCACTGCCTGAAAGTATGAGTTCATAGGCATCATTAGGGAGAAACCTTTTTCTATAACACCTGTCATTGCTAACAGCATCATATACATCACATACGCAAACCATTTTTGCAAACTTTGTTATTTGTTTATCTGTAAGTCCATAAGGATATCCTCTACCATCGACTCTCTCATGATGCTGTTCAACTATTTTAATTATTGGATTGTAAGTTCCCAAAATTTTTTTTAAGATTTTTGAACCATATAGTGGATGTTTTTTTATTTCAGCAAATTCTTCATCTGTCAACTTGCTTTTTTTGTTCAATATCTCTATAGGCACTTTTGTCTTTCCTACATCATGTAGGATAGCTCCTACTCCAAGTTCCTTTATATTAAATTCATTGTATCCTGTGGAAATACCTAAAAAAGAAGCCATAATACAAGTATCTATTGAGTGAATAAAAGTATAGTTGTCATAAGTCTGTATGTCGTAAAGACTTTTATTTATATCTCCAACATTAATTATGTACTCAATCATTTCCTCTACTGTTTTTAAAGATCCTCTTAATCTCTTTTCGTCATAATTATTTAAATTTGCTACTATTTTTGACATACTTTTCATAGTAGACTGTTTAAGCCGTGCTAATTTTTCATCTTCTACATAAATATCTTCTAATCTTTCATCTTCTACATATAAATAAAATACCCCTAATTCCTTTAGTTTATTTATATAATTATTATTTAATTTTACTCCTGCCCGTAATAAAACTTGTCCTTCACCTGTCAATATACTTTTCCCAAGTACATCTTCTTCTTTAACTCTATCTATAAATTCCAGCCTCATAATTTCACCCCAATAAAGTTTTACATTGTAATCTTTTCTTAATAAGATAATACCATACAACTATAAAAATTTAAATAATTTAAAATTCAAAATGACTTAACTTCTAGGTAAATCCTGACCCTACAAAATATTTTGTTATATAAATAAAAATAAGTATTTACTTATTTTGTAAATTTGTATATTATAATATTAAAAACATTATTTCCATTATATGGAGGAGAACTATGAAAAAATTTATAATTATATTTATAAGTATTTTACTTACTGTTACAATAGTAGAAAAAATATATGTATCATATAAGTGTAGAGATATCAACTACGCAGTTAAAAATTATTTTACTACTGGCATTTTTAACAAATATAAGATGTGCAACATGGGAGATATAAATATGTACTTTTCCAATGGAACAGTTGCATTTATTAAAGTTGAAGGTATGTCTACTAAAACGCCCTATGAAAAATTAAATTATACTGTATTTCTACAAAAAAATAGTAGTGGAATATGGAAAATAAAAAAAGTATATCCATCACAGATAACTTTAAAATAATATCACTTTAATTTTTACTACTTTTTCTCTTTCTACAATCAGCACATATTCCGTTTAGCTTAAAATCTAGTTCTTCATCTTCAAATACAAAACCCGTTTTACTTTTTATAATTTCCTCTATTTGCTGCATAGGACAATCTATTTCTACTTCTTTATGACATATTTTACATTCTAATATATGCTTGTGATTTTTTCTCATTATAGCATAGCTATATCTACTATCCCCTAAATCAAATTTTCTAACAATTTTCTTATTTTCAAATAATTCCAAAGATCTATAAATGGTGGATAAATCTACATTTATGCTTCTTTCTCTACATTTTTCAAATAAACTATCAACAGTTATAGCATTTTCACTCTTAGATAGTATATCTAAGATATTCAATCTTGCTTTTGTAACTTTTATTCTACATTTTCTCAAGTACTTTTCTACATCCATAAATTCACCCCAAATTTTCACTTAAAAAACATCATTTTAATACCAAATATAATAAGTATTACTCCCCCTATATAATCTGCATATTTACTTACAATATGTATTTTCTGGAGATATTTCGAAATAAAAAAAGCAACTAAACACATACCAAAAGTAAATACACCTATAAATAAAGTGCTAATAAATAAATTTACCCCATTTGTTATATTATTTAAAACAGTAAATCCTATTACTAGTGCATCAATGCTTACTGAAACACCAAGTACTAGGATCATTCCTGGTTTAATGAGTATACATTCTCCTTTATTATTAAAACCTTCTTTAACCATAAGTATACCTACTATGGATACTAGTGCTCCTCCAATCACCTGGGGAACAGAAGCAATATATGTATTAAACAAGAACCCCGCATAAGCACCACATGTAGCAAAAAAAAATTGAAAAAATCCACATGAAAAAGAAAATTGGAGCCTATTTCTTTTTTCTACTGCACCATTCAATCCTACACACAGTGAAACACCAAAGGCATCCAAAGAAAGTGCCACTGCAATCAAAAATATAAAATAAAATTTCATATTGTTTTCCCTTCACAATTAAAATTACTTACAACAACTTAATTTTACTTTATTATTTTTCTAATGTCTACAAGTATACATACCACTTATATGTATTTTTATGGGAAATTAAGCATATACCCATTACATTTAAGCCATTTTCTCCTACTTTTATATTGTGGAATTATAGACTCCACCAATCTCCAGTAATCTTTAGAATGATTCATATGTACCAAGTGGCAAAGTTCATGTACAACTACATAATCTATAATTTCCACAGGTGCCATCAAAATTTTATAATTGAAATTAATATTTCCATCTGAGGAACAGCTGCCCCATCTGGTTTTCTGACACCTAATAGTTATTTTTTTTGGATAAACATTTAAGTTTTTACGATAAATGTCCACCCGCTTCCTAAAAATTATCTTAGCCTTTTGTCTATAAAATTCACATATGCTCTTTTTAATGTTTTCTTCATTTTTCAATAAAACATCTCTACCATAAACTATAATTTTATCTTCCACAATTTCCACATAACATTTTTTTATGTCTGCCTGCTGCACTTCTATTTTCAAAAGATTACCCATCCATAAAAGTTTTCTCCCGTCTAACAGGCCTAATGACTTCATCTTATAAATTCTGGTTTTTGCAATTTTTACACTTTCTTGTATCCATCCTATTTTATTTTTAACTATTTCCTCTATAGATGGGTAACTAACATTAAGAGGTGCAATTACATATACTTCACCTTTTTCATTAATTCTAATGGTTATATTTTTTATGTCCTTTTTTATTACCTTGTATTCAAATGAAGAAAATCCATGAGTTGTTTCCATTTTTCACCTTTCATTAATTTTTAACAGTAAAGGGCTCTATAATGTCCTTAACCTTTATATAGTAAGTCTGGCCTTTTTCCAATTTTTCTTCAGGTATAAGAACAGCTTTATTATCTTTTACACTGTCTATTTTAAAAGCTACTCTTTTACCTGTAGTGCCATTTATAATTTCCATATTTACTTTATCTTTTATATCAGAGTTTATCTTTTGGTTAAAAATTACAGTAAAAGCTTTATCTTGCGATACCTGGTGTATTATGTCTATCACCTTATCTTCCGGATAAAAGAACTTATATATATTATTAAAATATTCTTCTGGAACATTTGTCCATCCATTTTTAGTACCTATATACATTTGGGACTTATCTACATTATTTACTATATACTTAAAAGCAGACCAATATCCTTCATTCTTAGCAACACTTAAATCTATATAAAATTCTTCATTATTTATTGTAACTTTTAGAAATCCCTGTTTATCTGTTCCATCTTTACATTGTCCTGATAATAATTGTGCTACTGCTAAGGAATCCTCATCACCTGTATCAAAATCAGGTTTTATGCCAACTTTTTGTATTGTATTGCCTGCAGGAGAATAAAATTTTTCTACAGTTAACTTCAACGCTCCCCCATCTGAAAGGTCAAACATTTGCTGTGCCACACCTTTTCCGTAAGTAGTATTTCCTATAAAGAAAGCCTTTTTATAATCCTTAACTGCTGCAGACAATATTTCAGAAGCACTAGCAGTATATTTATCTACCAAAAATATAGTAGGTTTGTCTATCATATTCTGTTGTTCTCCTGCCAGGTAACCTATTTTCTCACCGCTTTTATCTTCAACTATAAGTGCTAAATTTTGCCCTATAAAATTTCCTGCTACATTTAGTGCAGAATCCATATATCCGCCACCATTATCTCTTAAATCTATTATGTACCTTTGGGGGTTGCTCTCTTTAAGCTCTTTTAGCTTTTCATTAAACTTTTGTGATGTATCATTTCCAAAAGATGCTATATGAATATATGCAGTATTGTTATCCAGCATTTTTCCATCTACTATTGGAATACTTACCTCTCCTCTTTTTACAGAAAAACTCAATACCTTGTCCTGTCTTTGAATTACAAGGTTCACAGTTGTATTTTCGTCTCCTTTAATATAAGAAGAAGCTTGATCAAAAGTTATATTAGCAAGGGAATGAGAATTTGCCGAAATTATAATATCCCCTTCCTTAAGCCCTACATTTTCTGCCGGAGAATTTGCAACTACAGAATCTATTTTAATTCCTGAAGGAACTTGAGACATATATATACCTATTCCATAGATTTTATTATTTATAGAATTTAAAAAATTTATTTCTTCTTCTTTAGAAAAGTATTCAGTATATGGATCATTAAGTGTTTTTATTGCTTCATCTATACTAGTGGCACTTAACACCCCTTCTGGTACATTGTCTACATAATAATTTTCGATATAATTTTTCACTTCATTTAGTACTTGTGATGAATCTGCAGCAGCTGCACTGAATGAAAATCCAAGTAAAAAAAATATAAGACAAAATATTACAAATAAATTTTTTGCATATAAGCTCATATCTAATTTTCTCATTGAGTTAATTTTCATATAGTAATCCTCCTAAAATTATTATAAAATATCTCTCAATATCATGAATCTTACTTAGTGCGAATCGCTTTCACAGAGTAAAATCAGACAACTTATATTTTTAATTTAAAGTTGAATGGCTTTCTCTTTAGAGTTTTGTTTCTCCCACTAAATTTAGATGAATTATCCAGTAGCTAGCCATGGGATGAATTAAGACTTAGCTTATATTAAGAAATATTTTATTGTTATAAGGTTTCTAACTTAAAAATCAACTTATGGGCAAGTATATTTTTAATAATTCAAGATTACATTTAAGTTAACAATTAATAATTAACAGTAATATATTTTTGTGTATAAGTTGATTTTTTGTTTGGAAACAACATAATTAATGAAATAATTATATCATTATTGAACATTTACTTCCATTAAAATTTATTTTATAAGTACTGTTAGGCATTTGAAAGAAAATAACAATACATCTCTCCATCTGAGTCTTATAAGAACTTATCCAGGGGCGTATCAGCCGTTATGCACAGCATAAGAACTCTAAATCGCTGAAGCTCAAGAGTTCTAATATCTCCCACATTAGGAAAAGCAGAGAACCAAAATCTACGATTTTGTGTGAATCGCTTTCACAGAGTGTGATTGGAGTGTTACGGATGGTAGCCATTGGATAAAAAATAGGCTAGCATACTGACTGGTTATTTCTTTGAAAATGCCTTATATAGAAACTAAATTACTTTATATTTGGCTTTCAAAAAATTATCTTGAATATTTATAAGCTACTATACTGCTATGAAAGGTATAAGTCATATTACATTTCGCCCCAAAAACATAAGTATAATTTATGAAAACGTCTATTTTGTTCTATTTTACTTGTTCGAAAACACTTCTAACTATAGGAACTACATAATGGCTGCCGCCCTTTTCTTTAGCATTTTCCACCATTGCTATTACCAAAAGTTTTGGATTATCCACGTTAACTGCAGCAAACCATCCAACTTCTGTTCCACTAGTGTCCTCCTGTGAAGCCTTTATCTCTGCAGTACCTGTCTTTCCTGCCAAAGTCATTCCAGGTATACATGCTTCATGTCCCGTTCCTTTAGGATTTGAAACTACCTGTTCCAGGTCATTTAAAATAATATCTGCATCTTCTTTAGGATATACAGCTTTTTTCCATATCTGTGCCTTGGCATTATCTTTATATATAAGGTATGGTTTTATAATATTTCCTTCATTTACAAAGGAATCATACATTGCCATTAAGTGAACTGGATTTAATAGAATTTCTCCTTGACCATATCCGCTGTCTGCCAGCTGCACCTCAGTTTTTATGCTCCCATTTGAAGATAATTGTGATTTAGAGAGACCATACTCAAAAGGCATTTTCTCGCCTAAACCCCAATTTTTAAGTTCAGTTTCCATAGTATCTTTTCCAATATCCAGTGCAGCTTTTGCAAAATATATATTATCTGAATAGACAAGAGCATTCAAAAGATTGCTGGGTTCACCATAATCCTCAACTCGTGTAACATAATATTTTCCCCAACCGCTGTCTTTTTGCCATTTAAACCCAGAAATATTTTTAGACACTTGTGGATTTAATTTACCGCTCTTTAAACCTATTGCTGCTGTAATAGGTTTAAAAACAGATCCAGGAACTACATTGCTCTGGAAGCGATTATAAAAAGGTCTTCTCTTATCTTCATTTAAAGTTTTCCAAGTATCACTTGACATACCCATTACAAAATCATTAGGATCAAAGGAGGGAGTACTCACAAGGGCTAGAACCTCCCCCGTTTTAGGATTCATACTAACTCCAGCACCTGCATCTTTCTGTAGTTCATTATATAGTAAACTTTGAATTTTAGAATCTATAGTAAGTTTTATATCTTTCCCATTGCCTACTTTTCTCTTTATAAGTGTCTTTTTCTTTTTGTTGTTTTTATCTACAATATAAATTTCATATCCATTTTGAGCCCTTAATGTGCTTTCATATATTTCTTCCAACCCTGATTTGCCTATTACATCATTAGGCCCATAATTTCTATTTGTTTTTAAATCTTCTGCAGTAACTTTATGTACATACCCTGATAAATGTGCAGCTGCATTTTTTAATGGATACACTCTTTCCTTTATATACTGTACTTCCACTCCAGAAATTCTTTGAAGTACAGCTAGATCACTATCGTCTTCCCGTATTACCTTTATAGGTACAAACATATCTTTTTTTACATAAGATGCAGAGAGTTTCTTATTTATATCTTCTTTTGAAATGTTCAAGACAGTTGCTATATTCTCCTTAGATTTTTCACTATTTTGTCCTAAAGCTTCAGGTACAATTCCAATTTGTGCTGCCTGACCATCCTCTGCTATAGGACTGCCATTTCTATCATAAATTGTACCTCTTTTTCCCTGTACAGTATCTATTCTTACTTTGTCTCCTTCTTTTAAATCTGGAAATATGTTAGAAGGACTCCACACTACTTTCCAATCTGTTTTACCATTGTCCTTTTCCTTTTTCAAGCTTATATTATTTGAAAAGTCTAATTTACCTGCTGCCGTATCCATACTTACCTTTATTGGAACTTTTGCAACTCCATCCTCATATTTTATGTTACTGCTGCTGTCAATTTTTATATTTATATTTTTTGCTCCTATTCCACTGTAAATATTGTTGTAACGACTGATAAAATCTTTTTTACCAATTGCATATTTACTCTCTTTATTCATTTTACTGTACATCAAATCATAGTCGCCTTTTGTCCATGCATCTATGTAACTATTCAAACTACTTTTTACCATATTATTTTTGCTACTGCATGCGGTAGCTGTAAATATAAATAAAACTATGAAAATACACCATAAAAATTTGCGACTCATAAAATCATACCTCTAAGACAAATCCATATTATTTAATATGTTTTTTAACTTCCTCAGCTCCTCTACAGTTAGGGTAACTCCTTTTCCCATTTTATCATGTTCTTGTGACCAATCCCTTATATCATATTTAGCTGTTCTATCATTCCAGCTGACTAAATTTAATTCCTTTTTCCATCCTTTAGGAGATTCTGATAATACTCCTTTATTCTCTTTTATTTCATACTTTATACCTGCCATTTTATACACCTCTCAAAATCAAAAATTTTATTTTCTATATTGTACCATAATTATAGAGTTCCTAAACGAAAAATAAACTCCTGAGTACAAAATTCTCAGAAGTTTATTTTCAATTTAATTAAAATCTCTATTTTCGTATCTGTCCTTCTCCATAGATTACATACTTTGAAGTAGTAAGTTCATTTAATCCCATAGGACCCCTAGCATGTAGTTTCTGGGTACTTATACCTATTTCGGCACCAAATCCAAATTCCTCACCATCAGTAAATCTGGTAGAGGCATTTACATAAACTGCCGCAGCATCAACTTCATTTAAAAATCTTTGAGATGCATTATAATCATTTGTTATTATGGATTCAGAATGTTTCGTTCCATATTTATAAATATGATCCATTGCCTCATCCAGCGAATTCACTACTTTTACAGCCAATATTAGATCTAGAAATTCTGTATCATAATCTTCTTCTTGCGCCAGTTTTGCATAGGGAATCAATTTTTTCGTTTCACTACATCCCCTTATTTCAACTCCCAACTTTTTTAAAGTTTCTCCTAAATGAGGCAAGAACTTTTCAGCAGCATTTTTGTGTACAAGCAATGTCTCCATGGCGTTGCAAACTGCTGGTCTTTGAGTTTTTGCATTTACCACTATATTTTCTGCCATATTTAAATCTGCACTTTCATCTACATAAACATGGCAATTTCCTATACCAGTTTGAATTACAGGGACTGTAGAATTTTTTACTACGGAATTAATAAGTCCCCTGCCCCCTCTTGGTATAAGCACATCCACATACTCATTTAGTTTCATCAAAATTTCTACTGCTTCTCTTTCAGTTATGTCTATAAATTCAATAGCCCCTTCTGGAAGTCCCGCGGTAATAGCAGCTTTATTTATTATATTGTATATGGCTACATTAGAGTTTATTGCTTCTTTTCCTCCTTTTAAAATAACTGAATTTCCACTTTTAAGACAAAGTGCAGCAGCATCCACAGTTACATTTGGCCTAGCTTCATATATTATTCCTATTGTTCCAAGAGGTACTCTCACTTTTCCAATACGCAATCCATTAGGTCTTTTCCACATTTTAGACACTTCACCAATAGGATCTGGAAGTGAGGCAACTTTAATAAGTCCACCTGCCATAGAATCTATCCTCTTTTGGTTTAATTCAAGCCTGTCGATAAAAGCCTTACCTTTACCTGATTTTTTAGCATTATCAAGATCCACCTTATTAGCTTGTAAAATACTTTCCTTGTTGTTTTGGAGTGCCTCTGCCATAACATTTAAAGCTTTATTCTTTAAATCAGATCCCATATTAGACAATATTCTTGCAGCACTGCTTGCAGTTTTAGCCTTTTCTACAACATAACTATTTATATCCATTTTTGTAAGCCTCCTTTTATTTTTTTGCTTCAAAGAAAGTTCCAACCTCTTTATTTGAAACTATGTCCTCTATAACACCATCTTGAGATCCATTTGCTATTATCATGGATATTCCTGATGACACTGCTATTTTTGCAGCCTTGATTTTCGTATACATACCACCTGTTCCAATATTACTGTGAGAGCCCTTACTGCACTCTTCTATGTCCTTAGTTATTTCAGGAACACAGTTTATTAGTTTAGCATCTTTATCAGATTGTGGGTCAGAACTGTAAAGCCCATCAATATCTGAAAGCAGTATGAGAAGATCTGCATGAATGGTCTTTGCAATTAAAGCTGAAAGAGTGTCATTATCACCAAATTTTATTTCCTCTACTGCAACTGCATCATTTTCATTAACTATGGGTATTACTCCGCGTTTTAAAAGTGCTGTGAAAGTATTTTGGGCATTAGTATAATTGTCCACAATATCCAGATCGTTTTTTGTAAGTAAAATCTGTGCAACTATTTTGTTATGTTCTGAAAATATTTTTTCATATGTATTCAAAAGTATTCCCTGCCCAATAGCCGCAGCAGCTTGTTTTTCACATATATCTTTTGGCTTTGTTTTAAGTCCCAATTTCAAAAAACCAACACCAATAGCTCCAGAGGTTACTAAAACTACACTTTTACCCTGATTTTGCAAATAGCAAATTTGCCTTACTATTTCCTCTATTCTATACAAATCCAAAGATCCATCTTCGGTTATAAGAGTAGAGGAACCTACCTTAACTACAATCCTTTTAGTATTTTTTAAATACTTTTCTCTAACGTTCATTTTTTACTCCCCATAAACAATTTTACTTTTATATACTCAACTTTCGCACATAAGAAACTTTGACTTAATATAAAAATAATGCGAAGCAATATTTTTGAGAGGACAGAGGACAATTGACAGAGGAC
>DAISLB010000026.1:0-30513 GCA_036820645.1 Clostridium sp. | reverse complement strand
AAAATCACTCCTATAAGGTACTTATCTACAAATTGGTATATTAAAAATAATGCGACACAATTTAGTGGATAGTTACAAGTGATAAGTGATAAGTGACAAGTGATAAGTGAATGAGGATTTTTTTCCGTTTCACTACAAAAAATCTTTAATTGAATTTTTGATAGCTCGTTTCGCCAAAGCGAAACATTGCTGATTTATAAATTTAAAGATTTTTTGCAATAGCAAAAAATCAACCTTAACTTGTCACTTGCAACTTGTCACTTGTCACTAAAAATATTGTTTCGCATTGTTTTTAAATTACGAATTGAAGGTACTATATATAATATGTATTATAATTTTAAATGTACCAAATAGCTGAAAAGTTCATGAATAAAATAAATATAGGAATAAGCATAGGATATATTTATACTATCCTTATTTGCTGTTTTCCCAAGTATCTTTATATTCTTGTAAAATATGGTGGAGCACATTTCCTATTTTAGAATAGGCGCTGTCATTTAAATTTGCAAGTGAAATTCTCACAGACCACTTAGAGGCATAGAATCCAGAGCCTCCTAATAATACAATAGAAGATTTTTCGGCTAATTTAAAGAGTATATCTATTGGTTCATAACTTATGTTTAAATAATCTCCAAAATCTTTTCCGTAATGAGTATTTGCCCATTTTAATAAGTCAAATTCTGCATAATAACTTGCGTCATAAGGATCTTCTGGTATATTTATTTGAAGACTTTTAAATAGAAGTCTTTTTCGCCTTTTACATATGCTCTTTATCAAGTTTTTATATTCATTTTTAGTATCTAGAAGGGAGAATATTGCAAAAAAGGTCATTTGAACCTGTTGGGGTGTTGACAAACCTGCAGTATGGTAAAGTGCTACCTGACGGCTGTCTGCTGCGATTCTATCTATAAAATTAATTCCCATGGGATTAGTTGAAATAGATTCATAACGTTTTTTTATAATACTTTTTTTATCTTCTGGCAGCTCTTTTAAAAGATTATCAAATACATTATTTTCATGGATAGCTATGGTTCCAAGCCTCCAGCCTGTTACACCAAAATACTTTGAAAATGAGTAAACTCCTATGCAGTTGTAGGGTAAAGCTGATACTATGGAATTAAAGCGGTCTGGAAAACTACCATACACATCATCTGATATAATCATTAAATTAGGATTGGAATTTTTAATAGTTTCTATAAGATATTTAATGGATTCAGGTTCCATGGCTTCTGAAGGTGGATTGCTTGGATTTACTAAAAATAAAGCCTTAATAGTTTTGTCACCTAGTTTTTTTAGTTCTGATTTTGGATATTGCCATGGACTACTTCCTTCTTCGGGATCTTCCGAGGCCATTATCCTAACTAATTCAAAATTATATCTTGGAATAATTGGAATTTCTAAATAGGGAGTAAAAATAGGAGTCATAATGGCTACTTTATCGCCTTTTTTTAGAAGTTCATTGGCAATTAACGAATCAAATATATAACATATGGCAGCAGTAGCACCTTCTACGGCAAATAAATTAAACTTAGAATGGAAATTTTCGAGGTGATATATTTCTTTAATTAAATACTTAGTTATTATTTTTTCCACATGAATTAACATTCTGCTTGGGACAGGATAGTTATCACCTATAATTCCATCTGTGAGCTCATAGATCCAGTCTTCTGCATTGAATCCTTCAGATTCTATACCATAGTCTATAATTTTTTTTAGCATATCTATGCCTGGACAGGTTTTGTGACTTTCAATATAGTTATAAAAACGTGTATGTATATTTTGTTTTTCAGGCATTCCGCCTAAGGCTCCTTCTTTCCAGGTTCGCCTTGATTCTTCTAATGCAAATTGTCCAAAAGCAAAAAAAGCTTCCCGAGGAGAAGCAGCTATCCAGTTGGGATTTCCTCTTCCTGCATCCAAAAGAGCATGTGTACTTTTTATTTTTTGATCTTTAGCGAGACTAATTAATTTATTTTTTAATTCAAAAGGACTGATTTTACCATAAATGCGCTCCAATTCTAGTAGTTGAATATTTTTATCTGTATACATTTTATGTACTTCCTCCAAAAATTTTATATATTATAGAATTTATATTCTGCAAATAAAAACAAAAATATGCACATGAAAAATATTGATATAGTGCAATTTTTTTATTTTAATTATATACTAGTTCTTAAATAATCATAATGTAATTTGTAAAAAATTGTTATTTTGAGAAAACTTATAAAGGACATGGTACGGACAAGGCTTTGGTTGCTGGAATACTGGGTATGGACCCCTGGGATGAAAATCTAAAAAACTCCATTATTTTGGCAAGGAAAAATGGGATAGAAGTTGAATTTAGAGAAGTGGATTTTTTAAGGAAGATGGGAAAAAATCTTAAAGTAATGCAAAATGCTGCAGAATATGGTCTGAAAAATAAAGTCAAATCCATAAGCGGACTTATAGGTGGAGATGCATATATATTAAATAACTATTGCGGAGAAGGGAAAAGTTTAACTGGAAATTTTATAGTAAAAGCCATGGCAAGGGCACTTTCATGTTCGGAAGTTAACGTTGCTATGGCGGCAGGAGCTGTAGTTGAGATGATGGGAGGTACACCAGAGCAAGCATTAAATGCAAGTGCTATAGTGATAAAAAATGTATTAGGATTAGTTTGTGATCCTGTAGCAGGTCTTGTAGAAGTACCTTGCGCTAAGAGAAATGTTTTGGGAACCGTAAGTGCACTGACTACAGCAGATATGGTTATGGCAGGTGTATATAGCAGAATACCTTTTGATGATACTGTTTCCGCAATGTACAAGGTTGGAAAGCAACTTCCGTGTGAGCTTAGGGAGACATCACTTGGAGGGCTTGCAGTTACAGAAACCGGTCTTAAGCTAAAAAAGCAGATACTTGGAAAATAAATAAAGAGATATACAAATATTTGTATATCTCTTTATTTCAAAGGTATAAAAAACCACCCTTTATTAAAGAGGTGGTAAAACATTCTATTCATTTATGTTAAGATGTTTTATTCTATTGTAAAATATAAATTATAGTTTTACAACGTTAGCAGCTTGAAGACCTTTTGGTCCTTCTTCAACATCAAATTGAACTTTTTGACCTTCTTCAAGATTTTTTCTTGGTTCATCACTTTGGATTGCAGTGAAGTGTACGAAAACATCATTTTCGCCTGGTACTTCGATAAATCCAAATCCCTTTTCTGAGTTAAACCATTTTACTGTTCCTATTTTCATTTATTATCCTCCTAAAGATAAAACACTTATAATTGATATAGCTTGATTTAGTATATCGGTGTTTATTATTACATTAGTATAACACAAAGCTGTAAAATTAACAACAAAACTTGAAATTTTACATTAAATATTGATGTTATCTAATAAACATATTATACATTAATTTGACTGTATAATCAAAGTAATTTTTAAAATAATTTTGTTGTCATTAAGAATCTTTTTAGTATTATTAGTATTTAACATTTAATGCTTTTTTATACATTGGTAATTTTTAAATAATACGTTATTGATATTACATATTAAATAAGGATTCTTATATCACTTCTTCATTTGAATTAAAATAGTAACTTATATTATCCGTTTTATCTATATATTACAAGTATCGAAATATAAATTAGTTACTGAAGATTTACTTTCAAAGTTTAAATTTATTGTGTATAATTCATCTTAGGCAGTTTTGTAGATATAAGTGTTGATGAAAAGTCTATTCTAAAAAAAGGAGTAATGAAAATGTTGTTTATTGAGCACCAAAATACGAACCCCTATATGAATCATGCAATTGAAGAATATGTAATGAATACATTCGATAGTGATTGTTTTATCCTTTGGAGAAACAGACCCTCCGTTTTAATAGGAAAAAATCAAAATACCCTTTCAGAGATAAATATGGATTATGTAAAAAAACATAATTTATTAGTGGTAAGGAGAATGTCAGGGGGAGGGGCTATATTTAATGACCTAGGAACTTTAAATTTTACTTTTATATCTGCAGGCGAAAACAATATTTTTGCGGATTTTAGCAGGTTTACTTATCCTATAATAAGGGCATTGAAAAAACTATCTGTACATGCAGAACTTTCTGGTAGAAATGATTTAGTTATAGATGGCAAAAAGTTTTCGGGAAATGCTCAGTATAAACATGGAAATAAAGTTTTGCATCATGGAAGTATTTTGTTTTCTGTTAATGTGAAAAATTTAAATGAAGCTCTTTATGTAAACCCTATAAAATTTTCAGATAAAGCTGTTAAATCCGTGAGAAGCAGAGTTACAAATATATGTGATTATATTAAAGATCAAATGACGATAATTCAATTTAAGGAATTCTTAATGAGATCGGTTATAAGTGAAGAGGAAAATCCTAAAATATATAAATTTTCAACAGAAGAATGGAAAAAAATAAAGGAAATATGTTTTCATAAATATGAAACTTGGGAATGGAATTATGGACATCTTAAAAAATTTAATTATTCTAATGAGAAAAAATTTCTAGGGGGAATTGTACAGATTAATATATATGTAAAAAAAGGCATTATAACTAACATAAAATTTTTTGGGGATTTTTTTAGCAGTTCTGAAATTGGTGGACTGGAAAATAAGTTTTTAGGAATTAAGTATGAAAAAGAAGAAGTGCTGAAGATACTTGAAAACGTAGATATTGAAAGGTATATGCATAATATAAACAAAAAAGATATTATGGAAGTTATGTTTAAATAGTTATACTATAATTTTATGGAGATGTGTTAAAAAATTAGCATATTTAAAAAGGAAATGAGGGATTGTATTTTATGTATAATAGAAAACCTGAGTGGCTAAAAATAAAAATAAGAGGGGGACAAATTTCTCAGGATGTGAAGGGAATACTTAAAAAATATTCTTTAAATACTGTATGTGATGAGGCAAATTGTCCCAATAGAATGGAATGTTTTAATAAAAGTAGGGCAACTTTTATGATACTTGGGAAAAATTGTACTAGAAATTGTACTTTTTGTAATGTAACTAAAGACAAGCCTGAAAAAGTTGATGAAAAAGAACCCTTCAATGTGGCACAAGCAGTAGATAAACTTAAATTGAAGCATGCAGTGATAACATCCGTTACAAGAGATGATTTAGAAGATGGAGGAGCTTCTCATTTTGCCAGTGTTGTAGAGGAAATAAGAAAGCTTAATAAAAATATAACAGTAGAAGTTTTAATACCTGATTTCAAAGGAAGTGAAACTGCCCTTAAAAAAGTAGTGGATTCAAAACCTAATGTAATAAATCATAATGTAGAGACTACACCTGCTTTATATCAAGAAGTAAGACCAATGGCAGTTTATAAGCGTTCACTGGAACTCTTAAAGAGAGTTAAGATTATGGACAGTTCAATTTTGACAAAATCAGGATTTATGTTAGGGCTTGGAGAAAAAGAAGAGGATGTTATACAAGTATTAAATGATTTGAGAAAAGTAGATTGTGATATTGTTACAATAGGTCAGTATTTAGCACCTTCTTCAAAACATCATCCTGTGGTAGAGTATGTTCATCCTAACTTATTTAAAAAATATAAAAAAATAGCTTTAGAATTAGGTTTCAAATTTGTATCATCTTCTCCACTAGTAAGAAGTTCCTATCATGCAGATGAAATGATTGATGGTTAATATCAAAATGAGATAAAATTGAATATGCAATCTCAAAATGATATAATTTTGTATCATTTTGAGATTAAGGGACTTAAAAAATATCTTAGCATATAATTTTAAAATTAAATATTAGAGATTATATATATGTATATATAAGAATGTTATTGTAAAAATTATTAAAACACATAGAAAATTGGCACGTAAATTGCTGTATTTATTAGGGAACTATATATTAATTTTAGGGGGTTTTTATTATGCATATTCCAGATAATTATTTAAGTCCATCAACCTGTGCTGTTATGGCAGTGGTAATGCTGCCAGTTTGGGCAAAAGCTGTAAAAAAAGTAAAAAGTGAAATAAGTGCAAAAAAAATGCCTATGCTGGGTGTTTGTGGAGCGTTTTCATTTCTCATAATGATGTTTAATGTGCCTATACCAGGAGGAACAACAGCCCATGCAGTAGGAGGAACTTTGATAGCAATTTTACTTGGACCCTATGCAGCCACTATTGCAGTTACTATAGCACTACTTATACAGGCACTTTTTTTCGGAGATGGAGGAATACTTGCCTTTGGGGCCAATACCTTTAACATGGCTTTTATAATGCCTTTTGTAGGATATGCTGTATACAGCATTATAAAAAATAGAGTGAAGAGTCAAAAAGGAGAATATATTGCAGCTTTTGTAGGAGGATATGTGGGAATTGTAGCAGCATCTTTTATAGCATCAATTGAGTTTGGTATACAGCCTTTATTATTTACAGATGCAGCTGGAAAAGCACTTTATTGTCCTTATGGTTTAAAAATAGCTGTACCTGCAATGGTAGGAGTTCACCTTTTAGTTGGTATACTAGAAGGAGCTATAACTGCGGGAGTGTATGCCTACGTTAAGAAAATGTCGCCAGATGTTATATATGAAGACAAAGCTGGAAGTAAAAAGCCGCTTTATGGACTTTTAGGAGCTTTAATAGTTTTATGTCCTCTAGGACTTTTGGCTGCTGGAGATGCATGGGGAGAATGGGATACAGAAGGTATCAAGTCTCTTGTAGGCTACATACCTAAAGGATTTCAAAATGGCTTTCGATTTAATGCCATTGCAGCGGATTATTCCATAAAAGGAATGAATGATGTTATAGGCTATATTATTTCAGCAGTAGCGGGAGTAGCACTTATAATGATTATATTTAAAATAATATCTTCCTTAAGAAAAAACGCGGTGGACATAGATAATAAAAATATTAGTGATACTAAATAAAATAAGCAAAAACCCCTTTTACACTAAAAGCTAAAAGGGGTTTTACTTTATTCTTCGGAAACTATGTTTTTTAAAGCTTTAACTAATGCATCTATGTCTTGTTTTTCATTAAAATATCCAATACCTATTCTCATGGCACCTATTTCGTAAGTTCCCATTACTTTGTGAGCTGTTGGAGCACAATGAAATCCAACTCTTATCATTATGTCATATTTTTTATCAAGCTTAAAAGCAATCTCTTCACCAGACATATTTTCTACATTAAATGAGATAACACCTACTATTTTTTTAGCATCTTTTGGCCCATATATATGAATTCCAGGAACTTGTTTCAATTTTTTCAAAGCATACTCAATTACTTTATTTTCTTTATCTCTTATTTTCTGCACCCCTAGATTATATATGTATTTAACTCCTTCTCCTAACCCAACTATTCCAGCTACATTTAAGGTACCTGCTTCCAATCTACTTGGATAATGGTCAGGTTGATATGGATTTTTTGAATCTTCACCAGTTCCACCGGATCTTAATGGCTTTATGCAGCTAGCGTCACAATTTATTAAAAGTCCGCCTGTACCTGTAGGTCCTAAAAGACTTTTATGGCCTGTAAAAGCAAGGATATCTATATTATCTCTTTGCACATCTATAGGGTAGGCCCCAGCTGTCTGGGCGCTGTCTACTAAAAATAAAATTTTATGTTTTTTTGCTATGGCTCCTATTTCTCTTATGGGTTGAATAGTTCCAAGTACGTTAGAAGCATGAGTGAATATAATTAGCTTAGTATTTTTCTTTATTAATTTTTCTAGGTCACAGGCCTTTGATATTCCTTCATTTGTACAGGGCATTGTAGATATTTCTATACCTCTGTCTCGTTCAAGACTTTTTAAGGGTCTCCATACAGAATTATGCTCCAAGCTGCTTGTTATAACATGATCCCCTTGATTTAAAAATCCATTTATTACTAGATTAAGTGAATCTGTTATATTATAAGTAAAGATTACATTAGATGGGTCTTTACCGTTAAATAGCTTACATATACTATCTCTGCAGTTAAATACAAGCCTATCAGCTTCAATAGCTGATTTGTAAGCTCCTCTTCCTGCGGTAGCTCCTATGTTTTTCATAAAATCTGAAATTTTGTCTATAACTATAGGTGGTTTGGGGTAAGATGTAGCAGCGTTGTCTAAATAAATTCCCAATATGGTCATCTCCTTTCTTTCTCTAATGTTGATGTGTATAAATTTGGACTTTGCGTATAAACCTTATAATTATATTATAACTTTATTATAGAAAGTTAAAGGGGGGATATTTCTACTCATAATTATAAAATTTTTTACTTAGGTTTATCAAAATATTTAACCGAGCTGAAAGTTGTAAAAAATATCCGGAGTATAAGTTGATTTTTTGCTTAAAAACTGTTACAGATTTATAAATTAATATAACTTCAATTTTCAAGTTATATTTCATATGTTATTATATAGATATAAATATTTTAGTAAAAATTATAGAAAAGGGAGAGATACACTTGAAAGAAATTCATTATAACAGCACTAGAGGATTAAATGTAAATTATACTGCATCTCAAGCTATACTAAAGGGAATATCAGAAGATGGGGGATTGTTTGTTCCAGACAGCATACCTTCTGTGAATGAGGAAGAATTACAAAAATTTAAAAATATGACTTACAAGGAATTGGCTCTGTGCATAATTGGAAAATTTTTTACTGATTTTAGTGAAAGCGAATTGAAGAAGTGCATAGACCTAGCTTATGACAATAAATTTGAATCAGACGAACTAGTACCTGTAAAAAAAGTTGGGGATGTATCTTACTTAGAGTTGTTTCATGGACCAACTTTAGCTTTTAAAGACATGGCATTGTGTCTTTTACCACATCTAATGAAGACTGCTGCAAAAAAACAAAATTTACATAAAAAGATAGTTATACTTACCGCAACTTCTGGAGATACTGGAAAGGCAGCATTAGAGGGATTTGCAGATGTAGAGGGTACAAGAATAGTAGTATTTTTTCCTGAAAAAGGAGTAAGTGATATACAAAAAAGACAGATGGTTACGCAGGTAGGAAAAAATACTAAGGTTATAGGAATAAAGGGAAACTTTGATGATGCCCAGACTGAAGTTAAGAAAATTTTTAATGATGAGGAATTAAAAAATGAATTAGATGAAAAGTCCTATATGTTTTCCTCCGCTAATTCTATAAATATAGGAAGACTTATACCTCAGGTAGTATATTATTTTCACGGATATATAGAACTTTTGAGAAAGGGACAAATAAACTTAGGAGAAAAAATAAATTTTGTAGTTCCTACAGGTAATTTTGGAAATATACTTGCAGCTTACTATGCAAAGAAAATGGGTTTGCCTATAAATAAGCTTTTGTGTGCTTCAAATGACAATAAAGTATTATATGATTTCTTTAAAAATGGAACTTATGATGCAGAAAGAGAGTTTATAGTGACTATATCTCCTTCTATGGATATACTAATATCCAGCAACCTTGAAAGATTTATATATGATATAAGTGGAAAAGATTCTTCAGTTGTACGGGGATTAATGAAAGATTTAAATAAAAATAGGAAATATAGTGTAAGTGAAACTATGAAAGAAGAATTAAAACCATTTTATGGTGGATTTGCAAGCCAAAGAGAGACACTTGATTCTATAAAGGATGTTTTTGACAATTATCATTATTTGATGGATACACATACTTCAGTAGCTTATTCTGTATATAGAAAGTATTTACAGGATACAGGAGATGATACAAAAACTATTGTAGTTTCTACTGCAAGTCCATTTAAATTTACGAAATCTGTAATGAGTGCTTTGGATGATAAATTTAAGTCTCAAAAAGACTTTGATCTTATAGAAGTAATGAGCAAAACTGCTTCTCTTGAAGTTCCTAAACCTATAGAGAAGCTAATGAAAAGTGAGGTTATTCACAATACTGTATGTGAAAAACAACAGATGAAAGATGAAATTAGAAAATTCTTATTATAATTGAATAAAACTTCTCCCATTCTTTACAAAAACGCAATTTACATATAATAACATAAAACACATATTATTGTGTGTACAATAATAGGTCGAATATTGGAAGTTAAAGATACAAATATTCGATATATAATGTATGAAAATGCTAGGATGTATTTATGAACAGTAGTATAATATAAAATTAGATGGTAGTTTAAAATCATTTTTGTAGAGAAACTAATAAAATAGCATAAGCATTTTATATCAATTTATAATAGTATAGTATTAGGAATTGTTGTATATATTCATAAGGAAAAATTTTCCTGAGAATATATACTTTTGTAGGCACAATTATAGGAATATTTTTAGCGTAAATATGTATTTTTAATAAGGGAGAGTTTTTATGTTGACGTCATTATCAGATGAATATAATCAACTTAAAAAAGATTATGAAGGTTATCAAAGGATGGCTGAAGGAATTATACAAAAACAAAGTATGAAGATTATAGAGTTAGATAAAAAGGTGGATGTGTTGTCTCTAATAGTTGAGATAAGTGAGTATATAAATAAGCGCATAGGTAGAGGAGAAATAGTTTCTATAATAAATGATATAATGATAGGAATTCTAGGGGTAACTTATTCAAGTGTATATCTTTTAGAAAATAGAAAACTTGAATTAAAATCTACAAATTTGCCTAATACAAATCATCATTCTAGTATTAACGATTACAATAAAGGAAATATAAGTAATCTAAATATTAGTATAGTAAATTGTCTTGATAATATATATATATATGACAATATTCAAATTCACTCTTCCATACTCATGCCTATATATTTAAAAGATAATCTCTTAGGTGTTATTGTAGTTGAACATCCCATATATAACTATTTAAATAATGAACATGTAAAGCTATTAACTGCACTTACCAATCAAATAGCCATATGTATAGAAAATAATAAACTTTATAATAAAATAAAACAAAATTCTCAAAAAGATTTTTTAACAGGGCTTTTTACCAGAAGCTATTTTTTTTCAGTGATAAAAGAAAAAGTAAAAAACTGCGGCAAAGGCTTTGCTATTGTAATGATTGACATTGACAATTTTAAAAACTTTAATGATAGATTTGGACATCAATATGGAGATATGGTGCTTAGAAAAGTAAGTGATATAATAAAAAATAGTATAAGAAAAGAGGATGTGGCAGCTAGATATGGAGGAGAAGAAATCATAATATATATGTATAATGTTACAGATTCTCTGTCTGTATATAAGAGAATGAGAAATATAGGAGATCTTATAAAAAGGAAAGCTGTAGAGTACAATGAAGTTTCATCTTATGTAACAGTTTCAATGGGTATATCAATATGTACAAGTAAGGATAAAGATGTTGAAAGTACAATAAGACGGGCTGATATGAACTTGTACAGAGCAAAAAATTCTGGAAAGAATAAAGTAGTTTATTAAATAAACAGAGTTCTTGGTATCAGATGGAGTTTTAAACTCTATCTGATACTTGTTAACAGGCTCCTTAGTGCCTTTAAGTACTTAGATAAGGCGTTATCCTTTAGAGGAAATCGTCAATGAATTTTAGTAAGGTGATAGATATGAATGCAAATTGGACAGAATCTCAAAGAGAAGCTATTTTTACAGAAAAGTGTAATTTATTAGTATCAGCAGGTGCAGGAACTGGTAAGACAGCAGTACTAGTGGAGAGAATAATACAGGAAATAACAAGTATTGATGAAGATGTGGATATAGATAAATTATTAGTTGTTACCTTTACAAATGCAGCAGCTTCTGAAATGAAAGAGAGAATAGCAGAGGCAATTTCTAAACTGTTAGAATCAAATTATGGATCTAAAAATCTTCAAAGACAGCTGGCACTTTTAAACCAGGCTAATATAATTACAATACATGCTTTTTGCCTTAAGGTTATAAAAAATAATTTTCATTTAATAGATTTAGATCCTAATTTTAGAATATGTGACAGTACAGAAGCAGTTCTTTTAAAACAGGATGTGCTTGAGGAACTTTTTGATGAGAAATATGATATAGAAAATACAGAATTTTTAAAACTCGTGGATGGTTTTAAAAGTAAAAATGATATTAAACTTAAAGATATGGTACTTTCCCTCTATGAATTTTCAAAAAGTAATCCCTGGCCTGAAAAATGGCTGACAGAAGCTGTAGAAAATTTTAATGTAGAAGAAAATTTTGATTTCGAACATACCTCTTGGGCAAAAATGATTATGCACAGCCTAAAGGTAGAGCTTAAGGGATGCAGGGATAGAATAGAAAGAGAGCTTACTATAATCCAAAGCGTAGAAGGACTTGACCACTATGCAGATATTTTTAAAAAAGATTATGAAAATATAAAGGAATTATTGCTTTTAAATTCTTGGGAAGAACTAAAAGAAAAGTTTTTACAATTGAGTTTTGACAAGCTTTCCACTAAAAGAGTAAAAGATGAAGTCAAAGAAGTGAAGGAAAGAGCTAAGAATGTAAGAGATGAAGTTAAAAAGAAGTTAAATAGTATAAAACAAGAAATATTTTTATGTTCCGATAATATGTATAAAAATATGCAGGAAGTATACCCTATGATGAAGTGCCTGGCTTCTCTTGTAATAGAGTTTGATAAAAATTATAGCTTGAAGAAAAGGGAAAGAGGCATACTGGACTTTAGCGATATAGAACACTTTTGTCTTGAAATATTAACAGATAGAGATGAAAAGGGAAATATAGTTCCTTCAGAGGCAGCTTTAGAATATAGGAGATATTTTGAGGAAATATTTATAGATGAATATCAGGATAGCAATGAAGTTCAAGAAGTTATAATGAATATGATAAGTAGAAAATCAAAAGATTCAAATTTATTTATGGTAGGAGATGTAAAGCAGAGTATATACAGATTTAGGCAATCTAAACCTGAACTTTTTTTGCAGAAATATAATAGTTATTCTGAAAAAAAGACGGCTGAAAACAGAAAAATAAAATTATCTGAAAATTTTAGAAGCAGAAAAGAAATAATAGAAGGTACTAATTATTTATTTAAACAAATAATGTGTAGGGAAGTAGGGGAATTAGATTATACGGATGAGGAATGTTTAAAAAGTTCAGCAGATTATGAAAACTCATCTGGAAACTGTGGTGAAGATATAGAACTTAATATAATAGATAAAAAAGAAGAAAATGAAGAGATTCAAGAAAATGAAGAAACTTTGAATAATGTTCAAGTAGAAGCACGGCTTGTAGCAGAAAGAATAAATCAGCTCATAAATGGCAAAGTAGAAGTAGAGCCGCTAAAAGTATACGACAAAAATATGAAATCCTATAGGAATGTAATGTATAAAGACATAGTGATATTAATGCGTGCCACGCAAAATTGGGCTCCTACTTTTGTAGAAGAACTTAATAGTTCAGGGATACCTGTATTTGCAGATATATCTGCGGGATATTTTGAGAATATAGAGGTAAAGACAATAATATCATTACTTGAAATAATAGATAATCCACTTCAAGATATTCCACTTGTAGCTGTGCTTAGGTCTCCTATAGAATCATTTTCTCCAGAGGAACTTATAGATTTAAGAATGATAGATTCAAAAATGCATTTTTATGACATATTAAAGATAATTTCAGAAAATGACTCTCAAGCAAATGGATCATTAAAACATATAGGAAATAGCTTGAAATGTAAAGTAAGTGAATTCTTGAAAAAGCTTAACAACTGGAGAAAAAAAGTAAAGTATATGCCAATAGATGAATTTATATGGCACATTTACATTGAAACTGGCTATTATGGTTTTATAGGTGCCATGCCTGGGGGAATTCAGAGGCAGGCAAACCTAAGAATGTTATTTGAAAGAGCAAAACAGTATGAAAAGAGCAGTTACAAAGGACTTTTTAATTTTATAAATTTCATGAACAAACTTAAAAATAGTAGTGGGGATTTAGGAAGTGCAAAAATACTAGGAGAAAATGAAGATGTGGTCAGGATAATGAGTGTGCACAAAAGCAAGGGGCTTGAATTTCCGGTAGTAATACTGGCAGGGACGGGAAAAAAGTTTAATTTGATGGATATGAATAAAGGGGTACTTTTTCATGAAAAATTAGGTCTCGGACCGGATTATGTAAATGTAAAAAGACATATATGTTATCCTACTGTTATGAAACAAGTACTTAGAAAAAAAATAAAAGTAGAAACTCTTTCAGAGGAAATGAGAATATTATATGTTGCCTTTACTAGAGCAAAAGAAAAACTTATAATAACTGGAATGGTAAATAATATTGAAAAGACAGCTCAAAGATGGTGTGAATGTGCTTCTTATGAAGGAGATAAACTTCCTGAGTATTCACTTATAAGTGCTGGAAGCTTTTTGGATTGGATAGGGCCTGCACTGGCTAAACACCAATGTGGAAAGCCTATAAGAGAAATTTCTAGAAGTGAAGATAACTTAAATCTAGTTATAGGGGACAATTCTAGATGGAAGGTAAATATTTATAAGAAAGATGATTTTAGAAGTGTATCTCAAGAAAAAGAAGATGTAGATATAGTTGGTAAAATTGAAGAACTTAATTTAACTGAATATGATGGACAATATATGGATAAAGTGAATAGGAGGCTTAACTGGAACTATAAATATGAGGAAGCTTGTAAGATACCTGCTAAATTTTCTGTATCAGAATTAAAGAGGAGGGTTGACTTAATTGATATGGAAGATGGTGTTAATATGGTAGAACCTATACAATTAAAGAAACCACTTTTTTTAAGAGAAAAAAAGGGTATGACAGCTGCTGAAAAGGGAATTGTTTTGCATTTAATCTTGCAGCACATAGACATAAAAAAAGTTAATGACTATGATGAAATAAAAGAGCAGGTAGATAGATTGGTTCAGAGAGAATTTATACGGGAAGATGAAGTTAAGTCAATATCCCTAGGCAAAATATTGAAGTTTTTTAATTCTGAAATTGGAAGTAGAATGAAAGAGGCAGAGAACGTTTATAGGGAAACTCCATTTTATATGGAAATAGGGAGTAATGAATTATATAAAGAGCTTCCAGATAAAATATATAAGGATGAAAAAATAATTATTCAAGGAATAATAGATTGCTATTTTGAAGAAAATGGAGAATTGGTGCTTATAGACTATAAAACAGATTATGTAGACAGTATAGATAATATAAAAGATAAATACAAAGTTCAAATTTATTATTATACAAGAGCACTTGAAAAATTAACTGGTAAGCAGGTAAAAAATAAATATCTTTACTTATTTTTCAACGACAGTCTAGTTGAGATTTGATTATTTTACAAGATCATAATTGCTCTTTACTCCTGCTTTAAGATATGAAACAGTAGGTATTCTAAATGAAATTTTAGCTTTATGTATTATATAGAATTTCTGATTAAAAAATAAACTTATGCGTAGAAATATTCGGAGCAAAAGTTTATTTTTCGTCTAGAAACTCTATGTGATTATAATTTAAATTTCTGAACCATTTCATTTAAATTTTGAGCCATCTCTGCTTGACTTTGTGCTGTAAGAGAAATTTGATTTATGGCTATTGAGGATTCACGAGTACCTTTTTCTATGGAATCAGTATTACTACTTGTTTTTAACATAGACTCTGCCATGTTTTGAGCTGCATTACTTACTTGATTTGTGGTTGCATTTAATTGTTCTGACATTGCAGCTACCCTTTCAGATATAGAACTTATAAATTCAGCATCTTTATAATATTCATTACTCATTTCTTCAAAATTTTTAAACTCTGGAGCTATATTATTTTGTGCAAAGTTCAATATATCATTGCTAGTATTTGAAAGATTCTTAAAAGCATACTGAACTTTAGAAATTGTATCTTTAATATTTGCCACTGCTTCGGAAGATTGCCCTGCTAATTTTTTAACTTGTTCTGAAACTACGACAAATCCTTTTCCCTGTTCTCCAGCTCTTGCTGCTTCGATAGCTGCATTAAGTGCTAGAAGATTAGTTTGTTCTGCAATGGCGGCAATGGTATCTGCCATGTTTTTGATATTTTCAACTACTTTTCCATCTTCAATGGCTTTAATTATGTTTTTTTCTTTCTCATCAAAAATAGTATTTATTTGTTTTAAGGATTCATTTATATGTTTTTTAAAGTTAGTAGCTTTATTTTTTGAATCAATAGAAGTTTTATTACTATCATCAGCGGTTTTTGCTAATTCATTTACACTCGAACCCACTTCTTGAATGGAAGCGCTTATTTCTTCACAAGCAGCACTATTTTCTTCAAGTTCATTTAGTATATTTTTTGTATCATTTTCTATACTTTCAAATTTTGCTGTTATTTCTTGTACTGAAGCCGAAAGTTCTTCGCTTGAAGCACTCATTTCCTGAGAATTGTCTGTAATTTTTAGTATAAGATCTTTTACATTTCTTTGAGCACTATCAAGCCCATTAATAGCTTGTCCAAATTCGTCTTTTCTCTCTTCTTTATAAACATGGGATAAATCATAATTGGAAAGATTTTTGCCTAGAGTTACTATTTTAGCTAATGGATTATTTATGTATTTAGATGTAAATAAGCCTATCAATATAGATAATATAAAGCCTATTAAAGATAATATAATACTTAACATCTTTACATGGTTAGACACATTATTGTTATTAACGCTTGTAATCCTTGAGCTTTCGGCAGTACTTTTTATGAGGCTGTCAACGCTTTTAAAAGCATTTGTTTCAAGAGCAGACATTTTTTCAACTCCTGAAGCAGCATTAGTATAATCTGATTTAATTGCAAAATTAGTTGCAATTTCAGTAACAGTTATATATTGTTTAACTTTGTTTTGAACAGAGGACCATTCTTTTTTTTCTGAAGGTGTTAAAGATAATTTATTATAATCCTGCATATGTTGGGTTATATTATTTTTAGCTTTTTTCATATCGCTAATTGTAGAGTTTTTTTGTTCATCATTTCTTTCATAAATTAATTTTATAAGATCTGTTTTCATCTCTGTTAAATTTTGTTTTGTATCAGTAAGAAGGTAAATGCTTTTAAAGTTTTTATCATACATATCTTGACCTTTTGTAGTAATTAGTTTAATGCTGGATGTTCCTACCATGCCAACTATGAAAATAAACATGGAAATGATTATAAAAGATAGAATTAGTCTGGATTTTACATTTAATTTTTTTAAAACAGTCATTCATTATCTTCCTTTCAAATTTACTATAATGATATCACGATGAGCATATTTTCCAATATGAAACTTAAAATATCCTTAAAAAATATAAGTATTAACACTTTTCTAAATTGTTAATACTATAATAATATGATATTAAATTAGTGTGGAGGAGCAAATTGAAAGATAATGATAAGTTTGAAATTACTATGGAAGTAATAGAAGAATGTCTGCAGGAATGTTTGGAGAATAGTAAGGAAAACAAAGAAAGTAAAAAATCAAGCCATGTTAGTACCAAATAACAGGGCTTGATCTAAATGTTAATTAATAGAATATTTTTGTTCTAATTTTCTAAATCCCATAACTAAAACTGAAGTCAAAATAAGATATAGTATAGCAGCTATTATAAAAGGAGTAATTGTAAAATCACGGGTAACTACCTCTTTTGCTGCCCTTAAAAGATCACCAACACCTATAGTTGCAACTAAAGCAGAATCTTTTATTAAATTGATACTTTCGTTACAAACAGGAGGAATTACATTTCTAATGGCTTGGGGAATTATTATCTTTATCATAGTTTGACAGTAATTCATACCTAAGACTTTAGAAGCTTCAAATTGGCCTTTATCTATAGATTCAATACCTGACCTGAAAACTTCTGCTAGGTATGCAGCATAGTTTATAGTAAAAGCAATACTTGCAGCTGCTAAAGGAGATAACCTTATACCAATTACAGGAAGTCCGAAATAGGTGAAAAACAACTGTAAAAGTAAAGGGGTTCCCCTAAAAGCCCAAGTATACAAACTTAGTATAGCCTTTATAGGTTTGATTTTGGATATTTTCCCTAGGGCTACTAGGCATCCAAGAGGTATAGAAAAAATAGCAGTTATAAAAAATAGTTGTATAGTTATTAAGCTTCCACTTAGTATAAATCCTGTAATGTCCATGATATAAGACATATAAACCACATCCTAACCAATTATTTTGCAATTATATCTTTACCAAACCATTTTTGAGATATTTTATTTGCTGTTCCATCTTTTTTCATTGAATCCAATGCTTCATCAAGTTTTTCTTTAAAGGTTTCATCTGTTTTTCTTATACCAACACCGTAGTCTTCTTTACCAAAGTTATCCTCAAGTATTTTGTACAAACCAGGTTTCTTTTGCAAATAGTATCTTCCAACAACTTCGTCTACGACGACTGCATCTATACGACCCTGGTTTAAATCAAGAAGAGCTTCTGTATTATTAGAATATTTTCTAATTGCCTTTAGAGATTTTGCTATAGCAGTATCTGAATTTAGAGCAGTTTCACTACTGCTTCCCATTTGAAGACCTACTGTTTTACCTGATAAATTTTTTTTGTTTTTTATGTTAGAATCGCTTTTTACTACAATTATTTGTTTGTTTTGAAGATATACTTTTGAAAAAGCTATTTGTTTTTTTCTCTTGTCAGTTATAGTTAATCCATTCCATATAACATCTATATCTTTGTTGTTTAAGCTGAGTATAATACCATCCCATTCTACTGGTTTAAAAACTACTTTTACTCCCATTTTTTGTGCAGCTGCTTTGGCCATATCTATATCAAATCCTACGATATTTCCTTTTTCATCTCTAAAACCCATTGGAGGAAAACTATCATCTAAGCCAACTACAAACTGACCTTTTGATTTTATATTATCCCAGGATTTATCACTTGATTTCTGACCTTGTCCACATCCGGTAAGCATTATTCCAAGCAAAAATATTACCAAAGTTAAAATTCCTAATTTCTTTTTCATTTCACAGACCTCCCAATTATATTAAATGTAATTACAATAAATATTATAATTTACCGTGCTAAATTTGTAAACTAGTAAATCTTAAATCATGCATACGTTTTAAGATTTATTGACTTGTATATAAATATAATTACAGTATAATGTGTGTATAGAATGATATATAATAGTAAATTATGGTTTATTAGTCATAAATCTATGATATTTGGATAATAGTAATTTTATTGTTTAATAATAATATATTAATTTTTTATACGAGGAGAAGGGTGACAAATGAAAATAAAAGTTTATACACTAAATGCTTTTGCAAAAACAAATACTGGTGGTAATCCTGCGGGTGTTGTTTTAAATGCTGATTTTTTGTCACCAAAAGATATGCAAAAAGTTGCAAAACAAATTGGATTTTCAGAAACTGCATTTGTAAAAAAGTCTAACAATGCTGATTTTAAAGTTGAATTTTTTACTCTTAATAATGAAGTGAATTTATGTGGACATGCTACTATTGCAACTTTTTATTTACTTGCTAGTAAGGGAATTATTCATGTAGGTAACTGTACTCAAGAAACAAAAGCTGGCATTTTGAATATAGAATATAGAAAGAATAATAAAATTTATATGAGTCAATGCAATCCTCAATTTTATAAAATATTAGATAAAAAATATATAGCAGATACACTAAATATTAACCAAGATAAAATTATGGATAATATTCCAATTCAAATTGTATCTACAGGTTTAAAAGATATTTTAATTCCTATTAAATCACTAAATGCTTTATATGATATAAGACCTGATTTTAATAAAATTTTAGATGTTAGTAAGAAAGAGAATGTTATTGGATATCACCTTTTTACATTAGATACAAAATATAATTCTACGGCTCATTGTAGAAATTTTGCACCATTATATGATATTGATGAAGAAGCGGCTACTGGGACATCTACTGGTGCATTAAGTTGTTATTTATATAAATATGGCATTGTTTCAGAAGATTGTAGTAAGAATTTAGTTTTTGAACAGGGATATTTTATGAATAGACCTTCTGAAATTTTAGCTAGTCTAGATATTGACAATAAAGAAATTGATGGAGTTCAAGTTGGAGGAAGTGCCTTAAATATTAAAGAAAACGAAATTATACTATAACTATTAACTATACTAACTTGGTATGATAATCTTCTTAATAATGTGTGTATGGAAGAATGATAGTAAATAAATATGAGCAAATAAAATACAAAATGGAGGTAATTAAATGAATTTTATATTAGAATATGAGGATTTATCAACATATTTATTAGGGGATAAATATGTTGATTTTGATAAAAAAATTATACAAGATAAAGCAAAAGAATTGTTTAGTGATAATTTTGATGAAATTCAAAAAGTCAAAATTGCTTTTGAATTTGTTCGAGATGAGATTTCTCATTCTTGGGATATTCAAAGTGAGAGGGTAACAAGGACTGCGTCAGAAGTGCTGAAGTACAAAGAAGGAATCTGTTATGCAAAGTCAATGCTGTTAGCTGCATTATTAAGATGTCAAGGTATTCCAACTGGTTTCTGCTATCAAAGATTAACTTTAGGTGATACCCCAGAAACAGGATATTGCATACATGCTTTAAATGCAGTTTTCATTTCAAATATGAACAAGTGGATTAGAATAGATGCTCGCGGCAATACAAATGGTAGGAATGCCCAATTTCTAACAGATAGAGAACAACTCGCATTCCCAATTCGTGTACAATATGATGAGGTTGATTATCCAACTATATTTGCTAAGCCTATTAAAATCACCACACAAACATTACAAAACAATACTAATTGTATTGAAATGATTAAATTCAAATTGCCTACATCTCTGTAATATTATTGTTTTTTCCTTTTATCAAAAGTATCAATTTTTTCTTCAAGAGAATTTAGAAATTTCTTTAAGAAGGATTTCTCCTCACTAGAAGCATCTTTTTTATATATTTGGTATATGTTAAATAAAAAAGGCAGTCTGAGGTTTTCTATACACAACTTTAGATTTGATGGTACTATTTTTGCTCAAATTTTTAAAGTGGGAATTCCAATTTTGGTTTATCAACTGCTGTCAAGTGCTTCAATGGGACTTTCTAATACTGCGGCAAGCAGTTACGGTGATTCAGCGGTAGCAGCCATCGGCGTGGCAACTCGTATCATGGCGCTTGGAAACTATGTTGTGTTTGGATTTGAGCAGGTTATATGTGCCTATTTCTTGCACTTGGAATGGGTAAAGAAGGCGGAATTAGTAGTGTCTGGTTTATTAACAGTAATTGGTGCATCAATATTTGCTAATTTCAAGTAGAGATGATATAGAGTTTCAAACGAAAAATAAACTTATACTCATCAATAAATTATATTAAGCTAAGAATTAATAGTGAAAAGTGAAGATTGAAAGAAAATCATCTATAACTATTAATTCTTAACTATTAATTTTTGATTATTCTGTATAAACTGATTTTTACTTAGGAGCTCTATAGGGCTATTTACAAAGAGATTTAGCGGCAGCTGTTATATTGTTTTTCCCTAAAATAGCAGATATAACTGAAATACCATCAACCCCTGTTGACAATACTTCCTTAAAGTTAGTTTCATTAACTCCACCTATGGCAACAGCAGGTATATTTATGCTGTTATATATTTCCCGGAGACCTTCTATACCTATAGGAGTATCTATATCTTTTTTAGTTCCTGTGAAGAAGATTGCGCCTATTCCAACGTAATCTGCACCATTTTTTTCTGCCTCTAAAGCTTCATCTACATTGCCTGCAGATATTCCAATTATTTTATCTTTACCTAATATTTTTCTTGCTATGTTTATAGGCATATCACTTTGACCGAGGTGAACTCCATCTGCATCTACAGCTTGAGCTATATCAAGTCTATCATTTATTAAAAATGGAACTTTATAGTAGTCAGTTACTTTTTTAACTTCTTTGGCAATTTGGTAGAACTCTCTTGTGGATGCATATTTTTCTCTAAGTTGAACAAGAGTTACCCCACCTAAAATTGCATCTTCTACAGCTTGATGTAAAGGCTTGTCTTTTAAAAAACTTCTATCTGTAACAAGATATAAACTATAATCTACTTCCAAGTTATTTTGCCACCTTTCTTTAATTTTTCTTCACTTAATTCATATATGGAATCTATTAGTTTAACTCTAAAACTTCCAGGGGATTTTGCTGCTTTATATGCTTCTTCTCCGGCTATATTCATTGAAAGTATGGCACTTACAGTAGCTATAAATTTATTTTCATAAGCACCGATAGCAGCACCACATAATGCTCCTAGCATACAACCTGCACCAGTTATTTTAGTTAACATTTCCACGCCGTTTTGAATTACAGCACTATTTTTACCATCTGTTATAAAGTCTTCCTTACCAGTTGCAGCAACTACACAATTATATTTTTTAGCTAAAGCTATAGATGAATCTAAAGCTCCTTCACCATTATCTAAGGAATCTACTCCTCTTACGTTAGAAGATTGTCCTGCAAGAAATTTGATCTCACCTATGTTTCCTTTTATAACATCTACCTTACCAACTTGCATAATCCTATTTATAACTCCAATTTTTCTTGGTATGGCAGCACAGGCTACAGGGTCAAGTATTACAGGTATATTATGAATTTTTGCAGAGGTGTTGGCCAAAATTACTGCAGCTTCCTGTTCTTTTGTAAGAGTTCCTAAGTTAATGTATAGAGCAGAAGATATTTTGACAAAATCAAAAACTTCATCGTAAGCTTCACACATGGCAGGAGAAGCTCCATAAGATAAAAGAATATTTGCACAGTCATTTATAGTGACAACATTTGTAATACAATCCACGAGAGGTACTTTGTTTCTGACCTGGGTTAATACTTTTGATACGCTATCTAAGTTTGAATTATCCATTTTTCTATACTCCTTTATATATTAAATTTGTTTATTTGAAATCCATATCAGCTTTTTTATATAATTCAATGAAATGTCCTACAGGACCAACTCCACTTCCTATGGAAAAGGAATTTTCTATAGCTTTAGTTATATACCGCTTTGCAAGATATACAGCTTTGTCAATGCTTTCACCTTTAGCCAGGTAGGAAGCTATGGCAGAAGATAAGGTACAGCCTGTTCCATGGGTGTTTTTAGTGTCTATTCTATGACCGGATATATTCAATATCTTGTTTTCGTAAAGCAAAACGTCATTGGCATCATTACACCTGTGGCCTCCTTTTACCAGCACATTTTTAGCACCTATAGCTTTTATTTTAAAGGCTGCTTTTTCCATGTCACTGCTATTTTTTATTTGCAGCTCTGTTAGAACTTCAGCTTCTGGAATATTTGGAGTTACAACGTCTGTAATGCTTGTTAGATCTTTTATAGCTGTTTGTGCTTCAGGTTTTAAGAGAAAGTAACCACTTTTTGATACCATTACGGGATCAAGTACTATATTTTTAGCTTTATATTCTATTAAAAGCTTTTTTATTACGGATATGGTTTTGCTGTTTGAAACCATACCAATTTTTACTGCATCTACTTGTATGTCGTCAAATATAGATCTTATTTGTGCTTCTACAATTTCAGGAGTTACATCCATTACATCTTGCACTCCTACGGTATTTTGAGCTGTAACAGCGGTTATGACGCTCATTCCATATATACCAAGGGCACTCATGGTTTTTAAATCAGCTTGTATACCAGCACCACCAGAACTGTCAGAACCTGCAATTGTTAATACTTTTTTCATATTTAACACCCCTAATTTATTAACCTTAAATTAACATAAAAATAAAAGGTATATGCAGAAAAGCACATACCTTTAAAACTAAAAAATATGTAAATTGCTTCCCTACGCCAGCTTTACCTGGATCAGGTTCAAAGGGTTAGAGAAAAATCTCTTCTCAGCTTTGCAGCACCCCCACAAAGAGTATTAAGTTTTCTATCCTCATTTTACTACAGTGATAAAAATTTGCAATATAAAAAATATAGAATTTGTTGAAGCTTTGTATAAGTATAATTATATGATGAAAAATTGGGAACTATATAATATAACAATAGACAGGGGAGGTGTGTAGTTGATGTTTGTTCCCCATAGAATTATTTTTGAAAAAGGTGCCCTAGAATATTCCCTGGGAAATGAGATATACAGCAGATTTAAAAATGATGATAAAGTGCAGATAATAAAATTATCCTCAAATAGAGTTATGTCAGCTGTACCGGGAAAAGATATGTATGAAAAGTATAGGGAAGGTAAAAAGACTTTGGTCGTGGGCGTAAAGAAGAGCTTGAAATTTCAAAGTTGTAAACCTTCGGCACATTATCAGTTGCCCTTAGTTAGTGGGTGCATTGGACAGTGTGAGTACTGCTATTTAAACACACAATTAGGTGAAAAACCTTTTGTGAGAATTCACGTGAATATTGATGATATATTAAAACAGACTCAAAAATATATAGATGAAAGAAATCCTGACATAACTGTATTTGAAGGTGCTGCAACTTCCGATCCAGTTCCTTTGGAGCCTTATACTAATTCCCTTAAAAAGAGTATAGAATACTTTGGAGATCAAAAGTTTGCAAGATTTAGGTTTGTAACAAAGTACAATGATATAGATGGACTTTTAAACATAAATCACAATGGTCATACAGAAATAAGATTTAGTTTAAATACTGATAGGATAATAAAAGAATATGAGCATTATACAGCTTCAACGGAAAAAAGAATAGAAGCTGCTTTTAAACTTGCTGGAGCAGGATATCCTATAGGTTTTATAATAGCACCTGTATTCATATACGAAAATTGGGAGCAGGAATATGAAGAAGTTTTAGATATAGTACATGATATGATGCCAAAGAATATGAATAAACCTATTGGATTTGAAGTAATATCTCATAGGTATACAACAAGGGCTAAAAATATTATACTTCAGGTATTTCCTAAAACTACACTGCCAATGGAGGACAGTGAGAGAAAATTCAAGTATGGTCAATTTGGCTATGGTAAATTTCTGTATACAAAAGAACAGCTTGAGGAAATCAAAGTTTTTTTTGAAAGAGAACTGACAAGTAGATTTTCAAAACAAGATATAAAGTATATTATATAAACAGAATTCTTGGCATCAGATGGAGTTTTAACTCCACCTGATGCTTATTAACAGGATTCTTAGTGCTTCAGCACTTAGAAGGCGTTATCCTTTAGGGAAAATCGTTATCTAGGAACGTAACCCGCTCTTTACCCCCACTTGGAGAAAAGCAGATATCCCAAATCTTTGATTTGGTGATAGTCGCTTTCACAGAGTGCGTGGGAGTATTAGAGCAGGTAGTCATCGGATAAATTTGTTAACAGGAGAATTTTAAGTATGCATGAATCAGAGAATGTAATTAAAGTGAAAGATGCAGAAATCAGGTATGGCAAAAAAATTGTGTTAAATAATATTAATATGGACATAAAAACGGGAGAGATAGTTGGACTCTTAGGACCTTCTGGTTCAGGAAAGACCACTCTTGTAAAATCTATTATTGGAATGAAAGAATTATCTAAAGGATTTATTGAAGTATTTGGCGAAGAAATGCCCTCCCTTAGTGTAACTTCAAAAATAGGATATATGGCGCAAAGTGATGCACTGTATGATGATTTGAGTGCAATTGATAACATACTATTTTTTGCAGAACTCTACAATATTAAAAAAAGCATTATAAGAAAAAGAGCCAAGGATGTTTTAAAACTTGTTAACTTAGAAAATCAATATAAGGATGCCGTTAAAAACTTTTCAGGTGGAATGAAGAGAAGGTTATCCTTAGCTATAGCCTTAGTACACAGACCTAAATTGCTTATTCTCGATGAGCCAACAGTTGGCATAGATCCTGTTCTTAGAAAAAAGTTCTGGGATGAATTTTATAAAATAAAACGAGATAGGGGAACTATAATTATAACTACACATGTAATGGATGAAGCCTACAAGTGTGATAGACTTTTTTTAATAAGGGACGGAATTGTAATAGCAGAAGGAAATCCAGATGAAATAATAAAAAATTCTGGTGGAAAAACTATTGAAGATGCTTTTCTATACTTTAGCTCTTTAAGGGAAGGGGTGTAGTTATATGAATACTTTTTCTGTAGCAAAAAGAGTTATAAAGCAAATTATAGGAGATAAACGATCTCTTGCATTATTGTTTGCCGCGCCAATATTTGTCCTGTATTTGCTAAGTATAATGTTGAATTCGGGTATAGATAAGCCAAATTTAGAAGGAATAAATTTACCACAAACACTTATGAAATCACTTAAAAGTGAGTCAAATATAGTGGAAGTTAAAGATGAAGATAAGGCTCTGAACAGAGTGAAAAACAATGATATAGATGGAGTGATAAAATTTAAAAGTGGTAAAATTATAGTGACTGTTGAAGGAAGTGATATTGGAGTTACAAATTCAGTGAAAAAAGCAGTTTCAAAAGCTTTTAACGAATATATGCATACTAGCCTTGCATCAAATCCAATTCTCAACCAGCTGGGATTTAGAATGATTGATAGTGAGTATAAGTATATAAACGGTTCTGAGAATATGACAACTTTTGATACGGTTGCTCCACTGATGATGGGATTTTTTATATTCTTTTTTGTATTTCTCATGGCAGGAGTGTCTTTTTTAAGGGAAAGAATTAGCGGCACATTGGATAGACTTATGGCAACCCCTATTAGAAGGATAGAAATTGTATTAGGGTACTTTTTAGGGTTTGGTATATTTGTCATGTTTCAGACTCTAGTGATTCAGCTGTTTATGGTATATGGACTTGACATTACCATAAAAGGAAGTCCAATTTTAGTTTTACTTGTAAATGTGCTGCTGGCAGCAGGGTCACTTACTCTTGGAACTTTGCTTTCTGCCTTTGCTAAAAATGAATTTCAGTTATTCCAATTTATCCCCATAGTCATAGTACCTCAAATATTGTTTTGTGGATTATTTCCCCTTAGAGAAACGCCAATATGGGTTAATGCACTTTCTAAAATATTTCCACTAACTTACGGCGCAGATGCTCTAAAGGGAATTGTACTTAGAGGGTATGGATTTTCAAAAATTTATATGGATATGTTAATACTTTTTGGTTATGCACTGCTGTTTATAGTATTAAATTCGTTGGCACTTAAGAAATACAGGCGATTATAAAAAAGTATTTCCGCTTAGATCTATTATATTGGCATCAGGTACATAGTCCTCTATTATTTTTCTTGCAATATTAAACCAACTTAAGCAGTTGTCAAGGATTATGGAATCACTTGTTACAATTCTACCCATTTTGGAAAGAAGAGGATCTGCATTTGGTATTAATTCTGTTTCAACTGGAATGTTCCATGTTTTTGAATGTTCAAATATAAAATTTTTAAGTCTTCCTGAGTTTGAGACCCCAGAATCAAGAAAGAATTTAACCTTTGGTATGCCAAGAGCAGTAAATTCCCTGCCAATTAAATTTAAGGCTAGGTGGGTTTTGTCTACAATACTATAAGTTCCCCTAAGTCCTGCTATATCCCTTATAGTACTATCATTGCATAATACTAATATTCCTTGTGAAAGAGCAACTTCCAAGGTTATTATAAGGTTAAATCCGTCTATGTAGATGCAGTCCTGGGATATACATGAAAAAGGCAGACATTTTGCTTTCCTTTTTTCACAGTTTACTGTAGAGGAGGTTGAACGCTGGAGAGCATTTCTCTGTCTTAGTGAAAATTGGTAGTGGTTACCTACCATTTCTATAATTGAATGCATGTTGTAACCTCTATTAAGTAACCATGCTGCTTCTTCCTGTGCTTTTTGAAGTCTCAAAACGGACTCTTTTGAAAACCATCTATTATCCTGGGGATCACTTCCCCTTTTTACAGATTTTAAATTGTAATCCATAGTAAAATCACTTACTTCCTATTTGTATTTCAAGAATAAGGTTATTATACACCAATAGTTGAAATAGTACTTGACATCTTCATAAAATCTTCATAAAATTAGTAATTGATTTTTAAGAATTATTTTGTAAAATTAAATGTGATGATTTAAATTACAAGTTAATTTTTAGGAGGATTAGTATATGAAAGATATACATATGAGCAGATATTACAGAAATATGACACTAATAGCAATGTTAATTAGCATATTATGGGTTGTTTTAGTAAACACCCAGCCCTTTTCAGATTTTGCGTATTATAATCAGATTGCAAATCAGGTAGCAAGTGGTGGTCAGTGGGGCGATACCTATACCTCTGTTGGGTATTCCATTGTTCTCGGGTTTATATATAAAATCTTTGGAAACAGCTTAGCTTCAGCAAAGGTTTTTAATTTGGTTTTGACATTTTTAAATTACGTAATGTTTTATATTATACTACAAAAAGTAAATTTAAATGAAAAAAGGCGTAAAATTATTTATGGGTTATTTGTATTTTTCCCAAGCAATATTTTCTATAATAGTATTTTGGCAACGGAAATATTATTTACTACTATATTACTTTTTATAACGCTAATATATTTTTGTGATATTAAATACAAATATGTGATAATAGGTGTTTTAACAGCTGTTAATGCTATGATAAAACCATTTTTTATGGTGTTCTTTTTTGCCATCTTTATATTGGAACTATGTTTAAATGTAAAATTTACAGAAGTTATAAAACACACGGCGCTCATATTGATAGTTAGTTGTATTTCCATATCTCCATGGATATATAGAAATACAAAATTAATTGGTGAGTTTACATCTATATCTAATAATGCTGGTATAGTACTTTATATAAATAACAATTCTCAAAACAAATCCGGCGTTTGGATGAAGGCTAGAAATGTTGAAAATTCTATTGTCAATACTAAAGAATACATAAATGCAAATGCTACAGAAAAAAATAAAATGTTATCTAAAGCAGCCAAAAAGTGGATATTAAGCCATCCAGTATCCTTTGTAAAGCTGGGTTTTATAAGATTATTTAAAACCTATCTCGATGGAAGTGATTTATTTTACAGTTTAAATGGAACGAATTTAAGTTTTTTCGTCAAAGTATTATTTGCAGTTTATACTTATATAGCAAAATGTGTAATATTTGTGCCTGCAATAATTTTAATGCTTTTATACAGTGTAAAGGTAATTAAAAATTTGATTAAAAAAAGAGAAATTGATCCCTATTCTCTATATAACTTAATTTGCTTTTATATGTTTTCGTGTGTTTACTTTATAACAGAGGGACAGCCACGTTATTCATTTCCTGCTATATTTATAGCCGTTTACTTTTTCTCATATTTTGGAGAGAAAATAAGTATACCACTTGTTAAAGGAAGCAAAAGTTTAAGTAAATAAAGTGGTATATAATAAAAATGTCTTATATAAAAATGGAAAGAGGGGAAATTTTTATGGATAATATTATACTAGTAGTGGATGATGATAAGGATATTTTGGATATAATAAAGATTTATCTAAAAAATGATAACTTTGATGTAATCACTGCTGAAGATGGTTTAATAGCAATGGACAAGCTTAAAGAAAATAATATAGATTTAATAATACTTGATATAATGATGCCAAACTTAGATGGTATACATACATGTCTTGAAATTAGAAAAAAAGAAAAAATACCTATAATAATGCTTTCAGCTAAAGATGATTCAAGCAGTAAGATATTAGGTCTTAATGTTGGGGCAGATGACTATGTCACAAAACCTTTTAATCCGCTAGAATTAGTTGCCAGGGTTAAATCTCAAATTAGAAGATATTCTGAATTCAATGTGGAAAGGCCTAAAAATGAAGAAGAAATTATAGTAAATGATATGGTAATAAACACTGCATCCAGGGAAGTATTTATTGGAGAAAAAAGGCTTTGATGAGCTTGGAACTTTATCAGATGAAATAAATAACATGTCACTTAATTTAAATAATATGATAAATCGTGAAAAGTCTATTCAAAAGTCTAAAGATGAACTTATAACGAATATATCACATGATTTGAGGACACCCCTTACTTCATTAATGGGGTATTTGTATTTGATAAACGATAAGAATGTTTCTATAGAAGATAAGGAAGTATACAGCAAAAAATCTATGGAGAGAGCGGAAAAGCTAAAAGTTTTAATAGAAAACTTATTTGAATACTCAAAACTGGAAAGTGGAGCAATAAATCTTGAAATATGTAATGTAAATATAATTGAAATTATAGAACAAATCATAGGTGAGCTTTCTATAATTGCCAGCAAGTCTCAAATAAGTTTTGTAAAAAGGTATAGTATTACAAAGTTGAATTTAAATATTGATCCATATCTCATCAGCAGGGTATTTCAAAATATTTTATCGAATGCTATAAAGTACAGTGTAAAAAATAGTGAAGTTTATATAGATATTGTCCATAATGTAAATGATACTATAATTAGTTTCCAAAACTTATCAAGTAGAGAGTTGTCCTCTGAAGATATGAATAAAATATTTGATAGATTCTATATGGGGGATAAGTCTAGAAACTCTCATAAAAACAACTCTGGTTTAGGGCTTGCTATAGTTAAAGATATTGTGGATTTGCACGGAGGAGAAGTTTGGGCAGAAAGCACAGATAATATTTTTAAAATGTATATTAAGAGCTTGTCCCTAAACTAATTAAAATATCACCCGATATAAAAAAAGAAGGAAAAAGAAGGAACGGGTGATAAAAATGATACAAAGAAAATCATGGGAA
>DAISLB010000025.1:4077-31400 GCA_036820645.1 Clostridium sp. | reverse complement strand
TTGACCTAACTATAAATATATTAAAAACTTGTCTTGACAAAGGGGTTCACTTTAAGGAAATTAAAACAACAAATTAAAGTAATACAAAAAGAACAAACCGCCAAAGAAATCTCTAAACTAAACTCCATTATTTTAGGTAGCCATAACTATTATAAAAGTGCTACAAATATTAGTTTAGATTTTGGGAAAATAAATTTCTTAGTTATGAAAACCTTGAATGCAAGATTGAAGAATCTTATAAGTGAGAAACCCGAACTGTCGGAAACCTATAAAAGATTTTACGGAAATTATAGAGGAAAAATAAGAACAATAAAAGGCATAACAATATTTCCTATATATGGATGTAGGACAAAGCCGCCCATGTGTTTTCCTAAGGACATTTGCAATTACACGGAAGAAGGTAGAAAAAACATACATGTTAAATTAAAGGGATATAGCAGAATGATACTATATCTACTAAATAATGTATCGAAGGGCAACTCGACTGAGTTTAATGATAATAGGATTTCACTATTAGTTGGACAACAAGGAAGATGTCATGTAACAGGGGAACTATTGAATATAGGAAATATGGAATGTCATCACAAAATACCAAAAAGACTGGGTGGTAATGATAGTTATGAAAATCTGACATGGATTAAAGTAGAAGTGCATGAATTGATTCATGCAGTAAAAGAAAAGACAATTGATAAATATTTAGGACTATTAAATCTAAATAAAATGGGTTTAAAACGAGTTAATTCTTTAAGAAAGTTAGTAGGAAATTCAGCTATTTAATTAAGTAGAATACAATTTGTTGGAACGCTGTATGAGGTGAAAGTCTCACGTACAGTGTGAGGTGGGGGAAAAGATGGCGATAATTTCAAAGTCTTACCTATCACTATAATTTGAAAATCTAATAAATAAAGTCAATGGTAAAATGATAGCATTAGACGGTACTAATGGTATTATAAATCCACTGCAAGTTTTAAAAACGTCAGGAAAAGAGGGAGTTTCATTTATGCAGCATTTATCTAAATTGACTACCTTTTATAAGTTTTTGTCACCAGATGCCAGTGATGAAGTGTGTAAAGAATTTGAACTCCTTACAAGACAGTTATATATTAAATTTAATATTTATAAAGAAGATGCGAAGGAAGAAGATCTGCACATCACAGGATTATCAAAAGAGAGTTATCCTATATTTTCAGACCTTTTAAATTTAGTTAGAGAAGAACTTTATGAAGACTTAGAGAAAAATGTAATCCATAAGGAGCTGTCACCAAATAAGGTGCAGAGGTTAGAAAGTATAGAACTTACTTTAAAAAGTATGGTAAAAAACTACGGTTATTTGTTTGATGGGTACTCTACCATAGAGGACATAACAAATGAACAGGTAGTTTTTTTTAGTATCAGGAATTTAACTTCCATGAAAAAGGAAGTTTTTAATGCACAGATGTTTAATGTATTAAACCTTCTCTGGGATAATATGCTTCAAAACGGGATGAAATATAAAAAGTTATATGATACCGACTCTATCAGGTGGGAAGATATTATAAGGTACCTAATAGTAATAGATGAAGCACACAGGATAATAAACTCACAAAATTTACTGGCAGTTAGATTTTTAATTGATTTTGAAAGAGAAGCACGAAAATATTTTGGAGGTCTTTTATTTGTATCACAATCTATAAGGGACTTTGTTCCAGAGGGCATAAGTGCAGAAGGGTTAAATGAAATAAAGACATTATTTGAGCTTACCCAATACAAATTTATAATGCAGCAGGACAATAACGCACTCCAAACACTCCGTACAGTTTTTGATGGCAGTTTAAGTGAAAGTGAATTAAATAAAATACCTGTACTGAAAGAAGGAGAATGTATACTATCTATAAATGGTGTGGGCAATATAGCCTTTCACATTGAAGCAAGTGAAAAAGAACTGGCACTATTTCAAGGTGGTGCTTAAATTATATGGAGCTGACAGGAAAATTAAAAAGAAAAATAATAAGAAAAGTGATACTAAAAGTAATGGCTGCCATACTGCCATTACTTTTAGTATTTATTGTTTCTACAGCAATTATTACAGCTATAAGGGGACAGGGAAACAGCAGTACAGATACAGGAATTGCAAATGTATCACAGGAAGTTCTGGCATGGAAACCGGTAGTTGAAAAATATGCAGGAGAACTTGGAATGGGTCAGTATGTCAATCTTATTTTAGCTGTCATACAGCAGGAAAGTGGAGGAACACTGACAGACGTTATGCAGGCTTCGGAATCTGGCTATAACACACAATATTCAAGGTCGCCAAATTCTATAACAAGTCCTGAATACTCCATTTATTGTGGAATACAGGAGCTTAAAGAAGACCTTGAAAAAGCAGGGGTTACAAGTCCCGGTGATATTCAAGGTATAAGTCTGGCATTACAGGCCTATAACTTTGGAGAAGCATTTATAAGTTTTGCAAAATCTCATGGAGGGTATTCACTGGAAGTTGCAAAGGAATTTTCAAGTATGGAAGCACAAGCCTGTGGATGGTCAAGTTATGGGGATTGTAATTATGTGCCACATGTGTTGCAGTATTACAGTACAGGAACAGGAACAGGCATAGGAACAGCTACAGGGAAACTTGCAAGTGTGATACAGATAGCACAGGCACAGCTTGGCAAGCCTTATGTTTGGGGAGCTTCGGGGGCAGATTCTTTTGACTGTTCGGGACTTGTTTATTACTGTTATCTACATGCAGGATTCAGTATACAAAGACTTACAGCACAGGATTATTATAATAGTTCTACTCCAACTACTAATCCTGATGTGGGGGACTTAGTGTTTTTCGGAACACCGGGAAATATCCATCACATAGGTATTTATGTCGGTGGTGGACAGATGATTAATGCACCACATACAGGTGACGTAGTAAAAATACAGAGTGTGTCCAGAAGTGACCTTGCCGGCTTTGGAAAGTATAAAAATTAGAATTTAGAGAGAAAGAATTATAAAGGTATAAGAATTAATATAGAAGGAGGAATCTACGTTATGGAATTTACTATAAGTGAAAAAGAAATAAAAGAAGCAATGGAAAATCCAATTCCTTTAATTACTTACAAGGGGTCAGTGCATATAAATGAATGTGCATATAAAACAGCTTGTAAATTGGATATTCCATTGCATGGAAAACATCTAACATCAAGAAAGTATGGCAATATTGACGAAGTAACGTGTGTTGATTGTCTTAATTTATTAAAATGCACCAAAAACCAGTGATATAGTAAGAATACAGAGTGTGTCCAGAAGTAGCTTAGCCGGCTTTGGTAAATATAAAAATTAAGAAAGGAGAAAGATATGGACAGTAAAAAATTAAATGAAATTTTGATTGTAAGTAACCTAGTATTTTTAATACTTTTTATGACAGTTTCTATTACAAACTATAGGAACTATACAAGATTTATAAAAAGTGAAAATAACCTTGCAGATGCCACAGGTAAAATGGAAAAATATAAAGATAAGATAGATGAACTAAATAAAAAGATAAACACTAAAGACAGTAATAAGACGCAGGAAATAAACTTAGTTGCAACAGAATTTTTAAATGCCTATTTTACCTATGATGCTTTAAGTAAATATAAAATTTATGATAATATAAAACCTTTCTCAACAGAGGAATTAGTAAATAAATTAAAGCCTATAAAAGAAAATGATTTAGAAAGTGATGTTAACTATAAGGTGTCTATTTCAAATATAAAATTGTATTCAAAATTGAGTACAGACAGTGAGGAAAGTATTTTAGCTCTGGCAGATGAAAGTATAAATACCAATACTTCAAATTCCACAGCACCAACATTAATACAACTGGATTTTAAATGTGTTAATAGTAAGTGGCTTGTTAATAATATGATTATTAATAGGCCACTTAAAAATATGCCATTTTTAGATTAAATATAAGGAGGTAAAAATATTAATGGAAGGTATAAGAAATATAAAAGTATCAGCAAAAAATAATAAATCTTTTTTTTATTATTTTTCATTTTTTTTAATAGCAGCCATGTACATTTTTTTCTTTAATTCAAAAAGTTTTCTGCCGGATGCTTCACCTGTAATCAATACAGATATTAATAAAGTAATGTACCTTGGAGGTACAAGAATATCTATAAGCAGATGGGAGTATAATTCACAAAAAAACTTTATGGAAGTTGAGTTAAATTATGATGATGTTGATTCAACAAATGGCATTACAACTAAATTATATTTTACTGCAAAGCCTAAAAGTGATATAACAAGAAAACTTGTAGTAAAAACTTTGATAACTACAGGTAATATTTATATTATCCATATAGAAAATATTCCAAAAAACTTTGAAGCCATAGCACTAAAAGTAAGTCAAAATTCCGGCATAAATAATGAAGAATATACTGAAGATTTTAGTATAGATAATATTGATAAAAATATGCAAAATGACAGCACAGATAATAACCAGATAGTAAATAATTCTACTACACTATATTGTGATTACAGGAAGGTAAAAATAAATAATAATCTTAAAACAGAGACACAAAAAAATTACATCATAGATATAACAAAAAGACAAATAAATACTATGAAAGATAATATAAATATTATTGATAAAAAAGTAGAAGATAATAAAAAATTAATTGATATGTGCAACAAAAAAATAAGTGATTTAAAAGAACAATTTAAGTATGAAATAGAGCAGGAACAGAAAAGTACAACACAACAGATTAACAGTTATAATTTTAAAATAAATGACATTGTAAGAAAGAATAACGACTTAATAAATAATAAAAATTTGATACAGGAAAAGATAAAAAAGTTACAAGCTAAAATTCAAGATATTTCCAAATAAAGACTATTTTCAAAAAATAGTCTTAACAGCTTCTTGTCAAAAATCAGCTATAATCACTGTACCTACAGAGTGAAAACTATTTTAAAAAAAATAGTTCTGCTGCAAGCTACCTATATGAGTACCCACTTCGTGTCTCATATAGAGCTTGCGAAGGGGGAAACCCCCCTTTTCAATTACCCCCCTTGGGAAATTTTAATAAATTAAAATTTTTATAATGAGGTGACTTATGAATATAAAATTGATTACAAAAAATGATTCAAAAGAAATAGAATTAAGTGGGAAGTTTGAATTAGTAAAATGGAAACTTTACACAAAACGTATGCAAAGAAATCCTTTCATGAAAAAGTATATGTTAAAAAAATACGGTTCTATATGTCAGTGGTGTCATAAAAGAATATTGAAAGAAAGATTTTTGTTACATCATATTGATTATGCTCACCAATGTGTAAATGAAACTTATATAGAAATTCCAAATCCAACTGAGAAAAGACCCAATAAAGTTCTGAAAGTTCCAGATTGCGAGAAGTGTTTTAATGAAGATATTTTAGCTTTTAATGAATGTGCAAAAAGAGTAGCTCCAGTACATTCTATATGTAATATGCTTATTGAAAAGTGGGTGAATAATAATGGGAAGAATCAAAGATAAACAAATTAAATTTTGGGCAACAGAAAAAGAGTTTAATCTGATAAAAAAGAAAGTTGAAGAATCAAAGCTAAAACAAAATGATTTTTTATTAAAATGTGCATTAGAAAAAAAAATATTTGTTATAGATGATTTACAAAAAATATTTGTAGAATTGAAAAGACAGGGAGTAAATTTAAATCAGTTAGCCAGAGCAGTTAATCAAGGTGAATTAAATTTAAATACTGAAAAATTAGAAAAGGAGTTAGAAGAAACGTGGCGATTATTAAGGCAGTTAATTCAAAAAATTCTATAAGAGGAATTGTAAATTATGTGTCTAATGATAAAAAAACTACAGAAAAATTAATGTTAGGATTGAACTGTTCAAATAATCCAAACTTAGTAATTGAAGAAATGAATTTTACTAAAAAACTATATAATAAAAAATCGGGAAGACAATATAAACATTTCGTACAGAGTTTTAATCCAAAGGATAAAATTAATCCAAGTAAAGCAATTCAAATAGGCAGGGAATTGGCAGAAAAAATATTCAAAGGATATGAGGTTTTTATAGTTACCCATACAGATAAAAAACATGTACACAATCATTTTATAGTTAACAGTGTAAACTTTAAAAATGGTCGTAAATTTCAACAAAGTAAAAATGATTTAAAAGAAATGAAAAAGATTAATGATGAAATTTGTGAAAGAGAAGGACTGTCTATTACAAAATCTGAAAAAGATGTTTTAACATCTTTTAATTCTAAGAAATATAAAGCTATAGAGAAAAGTCTTCAAGGTAAATATAAAAGCTATATAATTGATTTATGGCATAGTGTAAATATGACACTAAAAAAGTCAACAAGTAAAGAAGAATTTATAAAACTTATGGAGCAAAAAAAATATAAAGTTAATTGGATTGATACAAGAAAAAATATAACTTTTATAACACCGGAAGGTAAAAAAATTAGGAGTAGTAATCTGGCAAAAACATTTAAAAATATAAAGTTCACCAAGGAGGGAATGTTAAATGAATTTATCAGAAATGGAGAAAGACTTCGAGGAACTGGAGGAACAAAAACAGATACAATCGGAAGAGGAACAGAAGGAGAAGCAATCAGAAGAAGAACTCAAAAATATATCACAACAGTTGGAGAACATTTCAAAAATAAAAGAGATGGATTATCAAAGCAGTCTGGTAATGAAGTCACTGGAGAAATACAACGAAAAATACGAGAAGTTAAAGCAAGAACAGAAAGAGCTACTGGAGTTAGCAAATCAGAAGATAGAGAACTTAGAGGAAAGCAACAAAATACTGAAAGAAGCAATAAGCCAAGAGTTGAAAGACTTGACAAAAATAATAAAACAACAGTTAAGCGAACTAAATCTAAGAACCATTCATCAGATTACGAGATTGAGCGATAATTCCCAAAAGGTTATCAAGGAACTTGAAGAAAAAATTAACAGCACCTATACAAGTAATACATCACGTATAACAGAAAAAACCGCAGATACCATACAGAGGTGTAAAGAGCTTCAAGAAAGCTCTGAAAAACGATTTAAGAGTTATTATAACCGAAAGCATATAATTGATTGGCTTATATATATATACATCATTATAAGTCCTGTAATCTTAATATTGATGTATATAAAGATTAGAAAGTAAAATGGATATATAAGATAAAATGGAAAGGGATGAATAAAATTGAAAAGGATAATGTTATTAATAACAGGTTTTTTATTGTTAATCATGCTTGCCGGATGCAGGAGTAGTAATAATAGTAATGGAAAATTACCACTGACAAAAGAAAATGTTCAAAAGGTTTTTTCTGAACAATATTATGTAAGGGTTGATGCTATAGATGAGCCAACTGAAACAGATAAAGGAAGTGTAGAGATAACATTTGGAACAAAGAAAAATGTTAATAGAAAAGATTCACCTAAATTAATAAAGGATATTAGGAAAGAGTTGCATGAAAATTTTGATATTGGAAGTGATAATCATATAGAATTATACAACTATAATAAAAAACTGCTTGGTAGCACGCAATATGATAATGATAAAATTGAAATAGGAGAAATTCCATATATAAATATAGAGCATCTTATTTCTATGGAACTTCCTAAATATTCTATGTCAACTAAGTTTAACTTGTTTAATCCAATAAAAGGTGCAACAGTAACAGCAACAGATGATGAAGACGGAGATATAACAAATAAAGTAAAACTAAAAAATAGTGAGGTTTTAACTAAATTAGGCAAACAAACTTTAATTTATGAGGTTATAGACAGTGACGGAAATACTAGAACCAGTGAATTAGATATAGAGATTACAAAATAGCAGATGATTTTAATTAATCATCTGTTATTTTAATTTTAAAGGCACATAGAAGTCATTTAAGCTATAGTAATAATATTCTTTAAAATAGAAAGAGGTCTTATATGGACTATATGAGCTTTATATAAGACGAACAGATAAGTTGTTCATTGCTAGTAGCTTTTATACCTTGTTAAGGTTAAGGGTATTTAATAGATTGGAGGTAAATAAAAAGATTATTGTATAAAAAAATGATAAGCTTAAGATATATAAATCCACAGGAAAGCAGACGATTATATAACACATATCAGAAATTTAAAACTGGAGAGATTGAAACTAACGAAGTTATAAGCCTACTTAGCAAGGGGGAATAGTATGGAAAATTTAGAATGTATGATATCTGATGAGGCATTGGTAGAGCATATAATACAATCAATTAACCTTAAAGGCAATCAAAAGATTAAAGTATTAAAGTTTTTAATAGAAAATCGCAATAAAGAGAATCTAATAATTATGACACAAAAAGAGATTTCCCAAAAATGTAATGTTGGTAGTCAAACAGTAGCAAGAACCGTAAAAACCTTACAAAATGCTAAATTTTTAATACGAATAATCAACGGAACCTATGAAATTAAACTTGCTTAACAGCAAGTATCTGTCTTTAGTGAAAAAATTTGGTGAATAATTACAAAGACTAAGTATGATTAATCATACTTAGTCTTTTTTAAGTTTAAGTGAAATAAATAATTAATGGTATGTTCGGGAAAAATGAGTATTTTTATTACATAACGTACTGATGCAGAGCTTCATCCAACTTTATATAATTATATATTTTTAAAAAACACGAATTATAAGTAGTATTTTTTAATTTTCGTTTTGTGTTTAACATTAATGTAATTGTGATATAATATATTTAAAAGAAGCCGTTGTGGTTTTATGTTAATAATGTTTGAAGTTTGGAAATGCACTTAGTCGAATGGGTGCATTTTTACTTTTTTGAGTTTTTTTCTTCAGCAGTTATAGAAATTTCATTTTCAGTTAACTTATGAACTGAAGACTTACCTTTAATTTCAAGCTTATCTTTAAAATATGTTCCTACAATCACCATAGCTGTTAGGCATGATGATGTAATACATATAGATATTACTATAATCACAGAATCACTCATATTGTCACCTCCTCTGCTGTCAGATTAACCGCAACGACCCCTTTTGTAAGAGATAAATTCTAGGAGGTGACTAACTAAAAACATTTTTATTCTCTTGATAATATTATACCATATTTTAGTTACTTTTCTATGTAAGGACTTTATATATCTATTCCATTTTAAATTTTATTGTAAATTGAGTTTTTTCTGGAACACTCTCTACAGAGATAGTCCCATTATTTTTCTTGACTAATTGTTTAGTAATATACAGTCCAAAACCATGATTATCATTTTGTTTAGTTTTTGTAGAAAAACCTTTATTAAAGACTTTTTCTATTATATTTTCAGGAATAACATCTCCATTGTCAGCTATCTCAATACAAAAGTTTTCATTTTCTTTAAATGTAGCAATAGATATTTCTTTATGCTCAATATTTGATGTAAGTTGAAATGATTCAAAGGCATTATCTATAAGATTACTTATGATACTTATTAATTCATCCTGTCTAATTTTTAACAAACTAAAAGGTTCATTAATCATTACTTTGAAATCTATGTTGTTCTTTACTGCATAGTTATTTTTTATGGATAACAGTCCATCTATGTAATCATTTCCTGTATCTAAGTGCCTAAATGATGAATGTATTGTATCTGAAATTCCTCGTACATACTTGTCTATCGTTTCTACGGTATCAGGTTTATTTAACAGACATAATCCCTGTATAACATTAATATGGTTGGCAAAATCATGTTTTTCCTGCCTAATTATACTAATTATTTCTTCCATGTGTTTAATATGCTGCTCTTGGATTTTATAATTTATACTTATATTTACAGCTAGTTGCCTTTCTTTTAAGCTCATAAATTTTGCTATTAAAAATATAAAATAAATAATAAAAATAATAAAATTATAGGTTTGGATATTTTTTATATGAAAAATACCGTAGTTAACACAAAATATAAATAGAGTAAACACACCTAATTCAATTATTAAATTAGCGAAGATAGCTCCCTCTTTTTCAAATAATCTAAGTTTAGTAAAATATGAATTGAATTTAAAAATCATTACTACAATAAATATCTGCAATATTTTTGAAACTACTAACATAATCCAAAAGTATTTAGGAATTAGAATAATTTGTTTCAAATTTATGTTAAAGATAAGCATTTCAATAATTTCAATGAATGTTTCTGAAATTAAAAGTATTGTAAAAAATAAGCAGACTATAACTGTAGAATCGAAAAGTCTTATTTTGGTGATACAAGCAAGTAATAAAATGTCAAACACTATAAGAATCATAGAATGATAAGTTAGTGACACATGAAATGAAGTATTATAAGTTACAAAAATAAATAATATTAAGAATAAAATTGAGCTTATTTTATTCTGTATTATAAATCTTTTTTCATTATATAGTGCTTCAAAAACTCCTAAAAGCAATAATGCTTCTATAATATCTACAACTATTTCTCTTATAAATATATCCATATGAATTCCCCTTTGTCTTTAAAATCCCTAGAGATGCTGTAATTAAGAATTTTTAAAAGTATAAAAATTCTTAATTACAGCATTTATAATACTAGATTTTTTTAAGCTTTATTTTAAGAGTTCGTTAGGACATTTTGGTTGGTGACCAGCCAATGTACATGTTGTATGAATAAATATTGGTGATAAAAATAATGCTAAAAAACCTACTATTTTAATACTTTTGTTTAATAAAGTGGTTTTTAAAAATTTCATTTTTATATCCTCCTAACTAAAACGTTTTAACTTATAAATTCTACAATATATTTAATTTTCCTGCTATATTTTACAAAAAAATAAAACTTAAGAAAATTAAGTTTTATTTTCCTTAAGTTTTGGTGAGTTTTCAGGAAGGTTTAATGAATTAAGTTCGTAATAGGTGAGAATAAGCCTGTCCAGTTCTTGACTTACAGCCAATATTTCCTCATCAGTAAATTTGTTTGAATCTAACATGAAATTTAATTTATCTCTTACTTTTTCTAACATTTCTTTCATTTAAGTTACATCCTTACTAATTTATTATTAATTTACAATAACTTAGATATTATATTATAAAAATAGCAATTATTCAAAGCAATTTTGGGATTTATTATAAATTTTAAAAACGTATAAGAATTTTATGGATATTTAAAGGTGTGTTTGGGCAGGGACGGATTATACTATCCATTCATTCCTTGTAAAGGGTAAAGGCTACGCCCGATTTAAATTATTTTCTTTTTCTATTAAGTAGAGTTGTAGGAAAAGAAAATAATTTAAACCGCCCTTGACAATTCCCTTCTGGATTTAGTGCTTTTTTCTTGCCCCAAACTACACTCTATTTGCTGTGGGAAATGCTCTGGGGTCTTTTGGGTAGAGTATCAAAAAATCGCTTTAAATAATAATTATTATTGATTATGGTTATTTTTGTAAACATAAAATAGTGATGCTATACTTGACTTAAAAAGCGTATACATAAATTGAAAAAATGTATACATAAATTAAAAAATTCGGGGGATCATCATGAGGGGGAGAAAGAAAAAAGAAAATTCTAATTGTGAAGTTTTCAGCATCAGGATTAATAAAAACCAGAAGGAGCTTTTGAAAAAAAATGATTGGTTGAAAAAAGAGCTTTGTAATAAAATAAGGGATTATTTAGATTTTTATACTTTATATCATTGAAAGGGTAAGCACTAACTGTCCTGTGCCTGTAATTTACGTTAGTATGTATTGATTATGGCATTTTAATGAGGTATAATCAATACACAAAAGTTAACTTATAAATCTATATTTTATAATAGGTTAACCAGTTAACTTTAATGTTTCGTTTGAAATATTAAAGGAGACATGAAAATACTAGATGTTACATTCAGAGTCAAAATGCCAGAGAAATTTAAGAAACAACTTGAAGATTTGCAGAAAAACAGTGGATTGAAAATCGGAAAAGATTTTATGCAGTAGTTAGTTAATGTTTATTGTTTAGAAGAGTTAACTTATATAATAGCTTATACAATAAAGTTAACAAGTTAACTAATAGTAATGACAGCATTAAGGCATTGAATGATGGATATAAGAGTAAGATTGACACTAAGACAGGGATATTAGTATTCGTATCGTGAACAAAGCTATGCAGGAAAAAAACAGGAGTGCATTTTAAAGCCGAATAGAAGCTATTTAAGCTATAGTAATTAGTTTAGAGGACAAACTTTCATTAAAAATAAAAAATACCCTATATGGGTGCTTAAAACTCCATATAAGGTGATTATATAAAAACAGTATGATTAATTAATAATCATACTGTTTTTTATTGGCAAACAATCTTCGAAAAAAACTGATTTATCTTAATAATATAATAATACATTATTTTCAAGTGTATGTAAATAAATATAGGCGTTGCCAAAAGATTATACGATAATTAAACATTACGATAATTTTGACCAGTTTTCTATAGGTGCAAATCTCATTTAAGGCTAAAATTAACCCTGTAGGGCGATTAGCTTTATTTTTAATACCTTTAAATTTATACAAAAATCCAAAATAATAAACTTTAAATTCCTTTAAATTACTTGAAATATCTACATTAAACCAATATATGTAACATGTGTTAATTGATGAAAGATAATGAAAGATAATATAAATTTTCATATTGTGGGATTAAAAAGAATACTGTATTATTAATATTGAGAAAATAAATTAAAATAAAATAAGTCCCCTAGTGCTTAATTAGATGGTTAGAAGCATTTAATTAAGCATCGAAAAGGTAAACAGACTACCTAAACGACTTTACAAGAGAACTCATTTATATATTACTATATATTACATTATATTATATTCTATTTTGAGAACATAGTAAATATATCAAATAAGTTGAAGAAAATCAAGTTTTTTAGGTATGAAATGCCTGAAAGACTTTTTTTATTTGAAAGATGGGGTGGCTGAATGGATAATTTAGCATATTGTAATCACTTATTTGATGATAGTACAGACGGATATATACACCTGATTCAAATACAGGAAGGTAAAGTTATAAAAATATATAACACCCGGTATGCAGGTTTAAAGACTATTGTAGAAGAAACAGGGGGGCAGGAAGACGTTTATATAGCATCAAGTACCTTCTATAAGCCTAAAAGGTCTACAAGCAATATAAGACAGTTCAGAGCTTTATATATAGATATTGATGTTGAGAGATATGGCAAGTATGGGAAATCAGAAACCGTATATATGGTACATGAGTTAGTGAATGAAAATAAAATACCCACCCCAAGTATGATTGTGGATAGTGGCAGGGGGTGGCATCTATACTGGAGAATTAAAAATGCACCCTATGGAGCTATTTATACATGGCAGGAAATTGAAGATTATTTATATAATCAATTAAAAGATTTGGGGGCTGATATACAAGCAACAGAAGGGGCAAGGGTATTAAGACTGCCAGATACCATAAACAGTAGGATAAACAAGGAATGTAAGGTATTAATTATAAATGATGATATAGAGTACTCTATGTATGATTTAAGGGAAGAATATTTAAATTACAAGCATAAGAAGTCCTATCAATTAGAAATACACCAGACAAAAGAAATAAATAAAAAGAAGTCAGGTACAATAAGCAGGCTATTTAATAGTTATACCCTGCATCTGGCAAGAGCTAATGACATAGAGACATTATGCAGTTTAAGAAAGTATGATGTAAAAGGTTATAGGAACTTTATATTGCATTGTTACGCATATTGGAAGGGTATATATACAAGAGATATAGAAGAACTTGAAAAAGAAGTTATAGAGTTTAATAATGCTTTCAGGAATCCATTAAAAGAATCAGAAGTAAGTGCAATACTTAGGTGTATACCAAAGGCAATAAGTAAATTTATAGAGTATGAGCAGGGGATGAGATCTGGCCAAGTAAAAAGGGTAACTAAAGGCATGAAGGATAAGGGCGGTTACTGGTACAAGAATCAGACCTTAATTGAAAGACTGGATATAACACTAGATGAACAAAAGCATATGAAGTCAATCATAGGTCAGGAAGAAAAGTACAGAAGAAATAATAATAAGCGTAATGATAATAGAAGAAATGAAGAAGGATTGACAAAAAAACAATTAGAGCTTAAGGAATTAACAAATAAGGTTAAAAATCTAAAAGAACAGGGTCTAAATAATAGTGAAATAGCAAGAAGTTTAAATATAAATAGAACAAAGGTTATACGGTTATTAAAATAGGGTGTTCAAAAAATGGCTCTTTATAAATGTGTGTTGTGCGGAAAAATTTTTAAGATTTTTAGGGGAAAAGAAAGGGGGGAATCTCTCCGCAGCCAAAGTAAAATCAACGGATTTTGTGTGATTTAGACATGGAAAAGAGGGCATAGGGTTTTCATCTGTAGACAAACTGGAATGATGGAAGTGGTCAACGGAGGTACGGAGTTGACAAGGTGTCCATCATGAAAGGCGGTAGCACTAGGGGTTTGGGGAGTGTAGCTCCCCATTATATTTATTCGGTCTAAGCTCTACCCCATTTAAATAATCTTGCTTTTAGTTCAAAGTAAAAAACAAAAAATTTATTTATATTTTATCATAAATTCATATAATGCTTGACTAATTATATCTTGAACTTTATAAGTATTATGTTCTTCGCAAAATTTTTTAAATTGATTTTGAATATGGGGGTATAATTTAAATGTTCTATTTATTGGGTTCCCCTCAAATTTATTTATTTTCAATTCTTCTTGCTCTATTAGATTCTTTTCTTTACTGTACCAGCTATAAACTTCATCTAATTTACCATTAATTTCCATAATTACTTTAGCAATTGCTTTGCAATTATTTAATTGGGGTGTCGCCAACATTTCCGACAAAACCCCCTCTAAGGGATTAGTTGAATAGAATATGACGATTTCACCCCCTCTAAGAACACATTTCTAAATAGGGGTAGAAGGAGCATCTGTGCTATGTACTGCAAAGTAGCTTGTAAATAATGGTATATTGTAGCTATTTAGAGTAATTTACAGCAATCAAGAATTCTAAATTTAAAAATTTTACTAAGATTTAAGGCGTTTCAGAAATAGAAAATCACTCATCAAGGTGAAATTTGCCCCAAAATTAAAATTAGGTGTTTTAAGAACTGGTCAAAAGATGTGTATTGTCTAAATGAAATAAGATATCCAATACACATTTCTAAATTATGGAATATACTTTGCAGTACATGACACGGATGCTCCCATTACCCCTACATACAGCCACAGCCGTTCGAGCCTTTAACTCTAATTGTTCTCGTATCTTGGCATCACAAATATGATAGTTGAAAAGTTCACGGATCATCTGTTGTTGTTTTAGTCTGGTATACTTATCAATTGAACTCATATCAATTATTTTAGTATTGTGAAAATGTTGTTTTAACACATACTGAAGATCTTCGCAAACCTCATTCAGATCAAATATAAAAAATAGATGTTTCGCTTTAAAATATCCGAGTTGTAGGACAAAATAAGATTTAGATTTGATAGATCTCAATGTATTCAAAGAATCCTTCTCTGGTTGGGATAGAAAAAAATAATTACAACGTTCTTCATATGAGAAGCAAGGTCTACCATAAATATTTTCTACTTCATCTGCACCAAGAATTCTCAAACGCTTTTGTTCTGCTTTTTTTTGACTAATATCCATATACTTATCCTTTCCCACAAATTTGAAATAATAATTTACTAAAAAATTGTATCTTTCAAAAAGTACACTTTTTGAAAGATACTTATAATTATACTTTTTACATTTCAAATATACAACAAATTTATATTTGAAATATTTCAACTGACTTGTATAACTTTTGAAATAAATTTATAATTATAGTAATACTATCATAAGGAGCCATCAATAATGAGAAGTTTTTTTTATGCAAGAGTTAGTAGTAAGGATCAATCTTTAGATAGACAAATTGCTTCAGCTAAAGAGCTTGGAGTAGAAAATGAATATATTTTTATTGAAAAAGCTAGTGGTAAAGATTTTAAAAGACCTGAATATCAATTAATGAAACGTATGTTTAGAGAAGGAGATATTTTGTATATAAAATCTCTTGATAGATTGGGAAGAAATAAACAAATGATATTAGATGAATGGCGGGAACTTACCAAAACAAAAAAAATAAATATAGTGGTTTTAGATATGCCTTTGTTAGATACAAGAAAATACAAAGACATGGATGGCTTAGAAAACTTAATTTCTGATTTAATATTACAATTACTAAGTTATATGGCTGAAGATGAGCGTAAAAGGATAAAAGAAAGACAAGAAGAAGGTATTAAAGCTGCTGTTAAAAAAGGTGTTAAATTTGGAAGAAGAAAAACACCAATAGATAAAAACTTTAAAACTGTCTATGCTCAGTGGAAACAAGGTAAAATAACAGCAGTAAAAGCTATGGAACTTGTTTCTATGAAAAGTAATACCTTTTATAGAAGAGTTAAAGAATATGAATCACATATATAAATGTCATATAGGATTAAGTGTAAGAATTTATTGTAAACCAGGGTGAATAATTACAATATCATATAGAGAGTTAAGACGCAGTTGTAAATTTATACAAAGTTTAAGTATTACAAATTGACAATATATATAACAAATGATGATAATTAATCACTTTATTTACATGAAAGAGGTTATATTATGATTAAATTTTATAATAGAGGAACTAAGAAATATGAAACTGAGCAAGTAGCAGGAGGTGCATATCTTAAGTGGACTTATTCTTCACCAGTTGGAATGAAGCTATTAGAATTAATAGTTAAGAAAAAGCTTTTTTCTAAGTTATATGGTTCCTTCTGTGATAGTAAAATGAGTAAAAAAAAGATTCCATCTTTCATTAAAAATTTTGGTATTGATATATCTATCTTTGAAAAAAAACTAGAGCAATTCGAATCATTTAATGATTTTTTTACTAGAAAACTGAGTAAAGAGTCAAGACCTATAGATAGCACATTAGGTTCACTAATATCTCTGGGTGACGGCAAACTTGTGGCTTATGATAATATTAACTTAAATAAATTAGTACAAGTTAAAGGTTACACGTATAGTCTTAACAAGCTTATCGATGACTCAAATATAGTATCAAAGTTTTCAGAAGGTACCTGCCTAATTCTTCGACTCAGTCCAACAGATTGTCATAGGTTTCACTTTATAGATAATGGTATATGTGAAGAAACAAAAAAAATAAAAGGTGATTATTATTCTGTGAATCCAATTGCACTAAAGGCAGTAACTGAGCTTTTCTGTAAAAATAAAAGAGAATGGAGTATTTTTCATACAGATAACTTTGGTGATGTATTATGTATAGAAGTAGGTGCAACCTGTGTTGGCTCAATAATACAGACTTATGCTCCAAGAAAAAGAGTCAAAAAAGGTGATGACAAAGGATACTTTAAATTTGGTGGATCTACTATCATATTATTTTTTGAAAAAGGTAAAGTAAAAATTGATAAAGATATAATTGAGCAGACAAATAAAGGATATGAAACAAGTGTAGTTATGGGCGAAAAAATAGGAGAAAAAGCAGTTAGATAATAGAAGTCTAGAAACAAACACTTTTAGGTCAGATTATTCATATATTTATAATTTGGCATAGAATAACTGAAAAAAAATTTTTTAGATAATTTTCTTATTCCACCTTTTCGGGGGGATAGGCAAAAACACCCATATTGCATTGTTACGCATATTGGAAGGGAATATATACAAGAGATATAGAAGAACTTGAAAAAGAAGTTATAGAGTTTAATAATGCTTTCAGGAATCCATTAAAAGAATCAGAAGTAAGTGCAATACTTAGGTGTATACCAAAGGCAATAAGTAAATTTATAGAGTATGAGCAGGGGATGAGATCTGGCCAAGTAAAAAGGGTAACTAAAGGCATGAAGGATAAGGGCGGTTACTGGTACAAGAATCAGACCTTAATTGAAAGACTGGATATAACACTGGATGAACAAAAGCACATGAAGTCAATCATAAGTGAGGAAGAAAAGTACAGAAGAAATAATATAAAAAGGAAAAACAATAGAAGAAATGAAGAAGGTTTAACCAACAGGGAGCAACAGAAGGTTAAAAAAGAGCAATTAATTAAAGATTTAATAAAGAAAGGCTTTAATAAAAGTCAAGTTGCAAAGGAGTTAGGAGTAAATAGAAGTACTATTACAAGACATTATGGATATTTATTTTCTTAAAGTGTTGCCCGAAATGGCTCTTTATAAATGTGTGTTGTGTGGAAAAAATGTTTAAGATTTTTAGGGGAAAAGAAAGGGGGGAATCTCTCCGCAGCCAAAGTAAAATCAACGGATTTTGTGTGATTTAGACATGGGACAGAGGGAATAGGGTTTCTATCTGTAGACCAACTGGAATGATGGAAGTGGTCAATGGAGGTACGGAGTTGACAAGGTGTCCATCATGGAAGACGGTAGCACTAGGGGGTTGGGGAGTGTAGCTCCCCATTATATTTATTCGGTCTAAGCTCTACCCTTATTTCCCTCGGCAGTACCAGAAAACTTTGGGGAACTACACTGTAAAGTTTTTTTATAATTAACTGCATTTTTGTCAAGTAAGATTTATTTTACTAATAATGTAAAATTTCCTATAAAATAGAAGGGATTTAAATGCTTTTAATCGAATGTATGTAATATTAAAATAGATTAAAAGGGGGTTTTCCCATATGTTGTATACAGTTGCAGAAGTATCTGATTTAATTGGATTATCCAAAGTTAGTATATATAAAAAATTGAAGTTAAAAGAGTTACAGGGGCATATAATTAAAAAAGGTGGACTTACATATCTTGATGATGGGGCATTAAATTTGATTAAAAACACTTTAAAGTTAAATGATTCTGAAACTTATTCAAATGATAATACCGTAAATGATGAAGGAGAACAATATTTAATGAATATAGGGGATTTAAGCATTAAAACTGACTATATAAATACATTAAAAAAGCAGCTAGATAGAAAGGATGCTCAAATAAAAGAGTTAATCGATAGGCTACAACAGGAGCAAGAACTACACCGAAATCAACAAATATTATTGAAATGTGAGCAGAATAAAAATGGAAGTTTATTACTGTTAAGACGGGATAAAAAGAAGAAAAAGAAATTTTGGAAAAGAGTATTTAATATATAGGAGTATGAGTGTTTAATCATACTCCTTACTTTTTTCTAAATTAAATTTTTTTGGTGCAGTATCTTTTATATAATCAGCAAATATGGAGAATAATTTTTCTCTTTCTTCAATATTTAGATGTTCTATGTTAAAATATTTTTCTGCTAATTTTCCAGTTTCAATTAATAGTCTTGTATATTTTTTTCTTTCTTCTGAAACTACATATTTACTTAGAGCTTTTTTCTTCTCTTCCAGAAGTTTGATTTTTAAATCCAGCCTGTCTATTTTGTTCATTCTTATCACCATTTTTTATATTATTGATAGATTTATTATGATTATTTTTATCATTAATACTTTTTATATTATTATTATTAGGTTTATGTTCATCAATTAATTTAAAAATTGCTTCATTTGTTTTATCCTCTATATTCCAAACTTTTAGAAGATAAGCCCCTATTTCTCTTTCTCTTTTAGCTATTAATTCTTTCTTTTTTTCTTTTAATTTTTTTATTTCAAGGTCAATATTATTTATCGCATTTTTTGACATTTTTTCACCCCATTTCATATTTAAAATAATTATAACATTATTAGAATAAAAAGTGAAATAATTATTGCATATTTATGTATAAAGTGGTATAATATTATTATATAAACGCACTTATGATTTAGGGAGATTTAGTATGGCGATATATCATTTTTCAGCACAAATTATAAATAGAAGAGGTAAAAAAGGGAATCAGCGTTCAGTTGTAGATTGTGCCGCCTATAGAAGCGGACAAAAATTATTTGATGAGAGATACCAAAAAGTAAGATTTTATAAAAAAGAAGTGGTACCTGTTACAAAAATACTTGTACCGGATAATGCTCCTGAATGGGCTAAGGATAGGGAAAAGTTGTGGAATGAAGTTGAGAAAATAGAAGAACGTGTTGATGCTCAACTGGCAAGAGAATTTAATGTTGCTCTGCCAAAAGAATTAATCAATGAGGAACAGGATAAATTAACTTTTGAGTTCTGTCAAAAAACCTTTGTTGATGATGGAATGGTGGCAGATATTTTTATACATAGGGAGGATTCAAACAATCCATATTTTCAGGTTATGCTTACAACCCGACCTTTCAATTCAGATGGGACATGGGGATTAAAAGTTGCAAAAGTAGATGATATGGAAAAGCATAAATTCACTAAAAAATATGTATATACAACTAACTGGAATGACAGAAATACTTTGAGAAAATGGCGTAAACAGTGGGAAGTAATGACAAATGACTATTTAAAAAAGAATGGCATAGATGAACGTATTAGTTGTGAAAGTAATAAGACACTTAAAAAAGAGACTGCTGCAACTGTACATGAAGGACATGGAAGACGTTTAAGTAACAAAGGGAAAAAATCAGACAGAGTGAAATTAAATGAAACAATAAAAGACTATAACGAAACTGTTAATGAGCTAAACCAATTGAAACAAAAAAAGCAAAAGAAAAAGCAATAAGGAAATGCCCTGTTAAAAGATGTTGTGTTTTATGGAAATACCCCAATTAATTTTGCCGGTCAATTGAGATATTTCACATAAAAAAGAAAGTTCTAATAATGCCCTACAAAGTATTTATGAACTCACAACATCAATAATATCAGGATATTTGGGAAATATCAATGTAAAAAAACTACTACTTTGAAAAAAATGGAAGGTGAAAAGATGAAAGGTAGAAAACCAACTTTTGATACTGGAAAAGCATTAGAGCTATTAAAGGAAGACCTTAAATATAGAGAAATAGCAAAGCTTTTACATGTAAAGGAAAATACTCTATGGATGTTTTACAAGAGACATGCAGGAGAAGAACTTCAAAAAAGAAGAGATTCAAGAAGATGTAAAAAGGATTCAAAGGAAGTATATTGGTATGACTAGCTTAAAAAAATGGATATTAAGCTAGGGTTCAATTACGCTCAAAATTAAGCAAAAAGTCAACTAGAAAGGACTAGAATATATATTTCTTAATGCTATTTAGTTAAATAGGAATGGAGGAATAAGTTAAATGGGTAAAAAAGAGGATATATTCAATCTGTTTTTTAATTTAGGAAAGTCGACTATTGAAGTGGCGGAAGAACTTAAAGTCACCAAACAATATGTAAGTAAAATATTGAAAACAGAATATTTAAAGCAATATTCTGTAGAAAAAGAAATTAGGAAGAAAGAGAATAAGAAGAGAAGAACTTCAAGAAAATGTGAAAGTGAATGTCACTATGTATACAGAGATAGACCACTCTTGCCCTGTGAATCAATGGGTACACTGGCTTTTATTAAAGCAAACAGGCAGTCATATATTACAGATAAAGAAACAGGAGAATTAAAGTTTGATAAAACTAGGGGCGGTACAAGCAAAGACCTGCCCCTGCGTTATCATTTAAAGAATTAAAATAAGGGGTGAGTACTGATATGAAGACTTAGACAGTAAATAAAACCAATAAAAATATTAATAATTTAAAGGAGAGGATTTATAATATGGAACAGTTAGTAACAGCAATAACATCTTTTATAACATGGCTGCAAATTCCGGCTGTAGTATGCTATGCTCTGGCTTTATGCCTTGGAGGTTATGAAATGTTGTATGTAGGGGGAGAGCAGGGGACGGCCAAGGGTAAGAGAACATTTGTAATAGCCACAGTAGCTTTTGTAATTATTAAAGGTGCAAATGCACTGGCAACGTCACTAGGCGGTAAGATAAATTTTTAATAAGGTGCGTAAATAAAAGTATTATTATTTTGATATAGTAATACTTTTGTTTTTAATTTAAAAAGGAGGGTTTAAATTATGAAATTAACATTTGAAGAACAGCAAATTTTAAAGGGAATCAGGAACTTAAATAAAAGTCATGTGTTAAAAACAATTAAAAATCTTAATACAGACAGTGAAGAACTTAAAGAGATAAAGGAAAGTGTACTTAGGAAAATAGAAAGATGCACTGATGAAGAGGTAGCTGAAATAATAATGGAAATAGATTAGGGGGGAATTAGATTATGAAAAAAACATTGGAACAGAAAAAGAAAGAATTACAAGATACTTTAGAAATGCTGGAAAAGGGAGTAAAAGAAGTATTTGAAAGTGATAAATTTAGAGAGTATTTAGATACCATGTCTAAGTTCCATAACTACAGCCCTAAAAATATTTTATGGATACAGATGCAAAAACCTGATGCCATAAAAATAGCAGGAATGAAAGCATGGAATAAGCTTGGTAGGAAAGTAATTAAGGGACAGAAATCATTAAAGGTACTGGCACCCTTCAAGCATAAAAAAGAGGTGGAAATGGATAAGTTAAACCCTAAAACCGGCAAACCTATCTTAGATAAGGGGGGAAAAGCAGTAAAGGAGAAGCAGACTTTAGAGTGGATTAGTTACAGGGCGGTACCTGTGTTTGACATTTCACAAACAGATGGAAAAGAACTTCCACGATTAGTAGAAGAATTACAAGGTAATGTAAATAATTATGAGTATATGAAAGATTCTTTAGTTGAGGTTGCTAAGATACCAGTAGAATTTGAAAATATCCAAAATGGAAGTAAAGGCTATTATAATTTAGTTGAAAATAGAATAGCAATAAAAGAGGGTATGAGTGAGAAGCAGACAATTAAAACTATGGTGCATGAGGTAACACATAGCAGGCTCCACAGTATAGAAAGCCAGAAAAATATTAAAGATGTTACAGAAAGGAATGTCAAAGAGATAGAAGCAGAAAGCACAGCCTATGTAGTATCAAAGCACTTTGACATTGACACAAGCGACTATTCCTTTGGTTATGTGGCTTCATGGAGCAGGGACAGGGAGCTTAAAGAGCTTGAAGCTTCTTTAAAAACCATACAAAAAGAAGCAAATGGTATTATATCGGAAGTTGAAGAAAAATTGGAAGAAAAGCTTAGTAAAGACAGGGAAGAAGTTAAGGAAAAAGAAATCGAGGAACTTCAGGAAAATAAAGAAGTTAAAGAGCCTTATGTTGAAATTATTTTTTCAGAGGTAGAAGACAAAGTATATTTTAGTGAAGGGGAAAAAATACCTTTTAATGAAGCAGATTTAAGGTTTAAAGAAGCAGAAAAAGAAGTTAGGGATAAGAAAGAGGATGCAAAGGAAAAAGGAGAATATTATCCTTATCTAAAAACCAGATTTAACTTAAAAATAAATGAAAACAGTGAAAAATACATGAGGTATGACATAGGGGACAGGTATTCAGATGATTTAAAAGAGTTCTGTGAAAAAGAACTAGATAAAGACAGTTTAAAGCTTTTAAATAAAGCTTTAAATGGTGAAAAAACAGAGCAAAAACAGCAACAAAATGAGAATAAAAAGGAATTTGAATTAGAAAGATAAGAAAGCAGTAAAAAAAGATTATTTTTACTACTTTCTTTTTTCTTTGGTAAGGGAGTGAAAATATGAGTAAACTAATTGCAGTAAAAAAGTATTTAAATAGATTTAAAATTTATTTAGCTGCAAAAAAACGTAAAGGAATAAATAATAACAAGTATTTTGTTATTATTATAGTTTCTTTAGTGTCAGTTGTGCTTTTACTTTTATCAAACTTAATACTTTCAACGGTATTTAAAATGCTTAAAAGTTTAAGTGTTAAATCCTTAAAGCCTATAGATGTAGGCTTTAAGGATTTATTTAATTTTCAATTTAGATACAAAGCCTATTATTTAGTAGTATTTTTTATAACAGCAGTTACAGATATTAAAGTAATTTATACCCTTAAAACAAGTTTTAAGACCATTAACAGGGGGCAAAAGGGTACAAGTGAGTTTACTACCTTAAAAGAATTAAAAGAGCAGTATAAGGCTGTACCGGAGAAGACAGAGACATATGAGGGGCATGGAGGGGTAGTAATTTCACATTATGAAGATAAGTTATTTATAGACGACAGCCCTGTAAACAACCTGATTATAGGTACAACACGTTCCGGTAAGGGGGAAACCTTTGTGTTTCCCACAATAGATGTCTATTCAAGGGCAGAGGAAAAGCCATCTATGATTATTAACGATCCTAAGAATGAATTGGCTGCTGCAAGTTATGATACATTAGAAAAGCGTGGATATGATGTGAAAATATTAAATTTATTGGAGCCTGAAAATGGAATGAGCTATAATCCCCTGCAGCTTATTATAGATGCCTATAAGAATAGGGATTATTCCACAGCACAGATGCTTTGTAACACGCTGACATTTTCCCTGTATAATGACCCAACCTCAAAGGATAAGTTCTGGCAGTTATCTGCACAGTCCCTTGTAAATGCCTTAATTCTGGCAATAACTAAAGACTGTATAGAAGGAAAACAGGAAGAAAAAATAACCCTTTATACAGTAGCAAACTTTCTTTCTGAAATGGGGAGTAAGGTGGATGAAGAAGGTAATAATGAGCTGGACAACTTTTTTTTACGCAGAGATTCTTCTGATATTGCCAAAATGCAGTATGCCACAAGTAATTTTACAAAAGGTGTAACAAGGGGTGGAATTTTTTCCACAGCCATGTCCAAACTTCAAATTTTTACTTTTGAGGATTTAGCAAAAATGACTTCTAAAAATTCATATAACCTAGAGGATATTGGCTTTGGTGAAAAACCTGTCGCAATATTTATGATTACACCTGATTATGATGGCTCTTGCCATGTTTTGACTTCGATTTTTGTAAGACAAATTTATTTTGTTTTATCAAAGAGAGCTTCAGTATCAAAGGGTGGAAAATGTGAAAGAGAAGTAGTGTTTATGCTGGATGAATTTGGAAATATGCCCCCTATAGAGAACTTTTCAAGTATTATTACTGTATGTCTTGGAAGAAATATGAGGTTTAATCTGGTTATACAGGCATATGCACAGTTAAAAAAATTATATGGTGATGATGAAAGTACCATTATTGGAAACTGTGGAAACCAGATATATATACTGACTATTGATTTAAATACAGCAGAAAGGTTCTCCAAACTTGTTGGAAATAAAACTTTAGTAAACTATTCACGAAATGGCAAGGGAACATCACTGGATAAATCACTGACTGAAAGTGTGGACAGCAGGTCACTTTTAGATCCAAATGAATTAATGTCCCTTACAGAAGGTGAAAGCGTAGTTGTAAGGGTTATTAAAAGAAAAGATAAACAGGGAAATAGGATAAAACCCAAACCGATTTACAATACAGGAAAAACAGCACTTAAATTCAGATATGAGTATTTGCAGGATGAATTTGATACATCTAAGAGTATAGAGGACTTAAATATTGTTTCAGGACATAAATATGTAGATTTAAGAAAGCTTATTTTTGGTTTAACAGAAAAAAAGGAATTGACGGAACAGGAGAGATTATTAGTACAGGAAATCATTTCAAAGTATGAAGACTTGCAGGAGATATATATAGTTTCTTCTGATGAAAAAGAAATTTATCAGGTGTTAACTGAATTTAAAAGCTATTTTTCAAATGAAGATAAAAAAGGTCTGGAAAAGATTTTAGAAAGGAGTTTTTAAGTATGAGTACAGTGGATATACTGCAAACCTATTCTGATATTTTTATACTGGATACCATATTTCACAGGACAATGAGAGAGCTTGGGTGGCTTTTAGTTACCATACTGTCTTATATCATAGATGCCATTTCAACTGTAACAAGTAAATTATTTGTACTTGACTATTTTTATAATAACCCTGATGTAGTAAAGTTTATAGACAGCTTTAAACCCTTGATAGTGGTACTCTTTGGGCTGTCATTTTGTATCATAGGCTATCAGCTGATGTTTACTGAAAAACACCACTTTAGAAGGGTGGGGGTAAATATACTAATAGCTTTAACTGTAGTTTTGCTCCTGCCAATGGCTATGGAAAAGATGAACGCTATAACAACAAGTGGTGTAACTGCTGTTATGGGGCAACCGCAGGATATAACAAATACAATAATAAAGGAAAATGTAACAGACCTTTTATTATACGACAGTGTTAATTTTGATAAAAATGCAGTAAAGCAATTAAAGAGTGATAATAAAATTGATGAGAAAAATATACGATATATAGATTCTACTGCACTTATAGAAACAGGTTCATCTGACGTTCCAGACCTAAAAAATAAAGAGGTTTTTGAAAATAAATTAACAGTAACAGAAGGTGGTAAAGTGGATAAACAATCTTTAAATCAGGGCTGGATGACATGGTGGAAAGAATACTATTACAGATATTACATTAATTTCTTATGTCTAATATCTGCTTTAGCTGTAGTAGGGGCAACCTTAGTGTTTACATGCTTTAAGCTTGGAAAGATAATATTTGAGCTTGCATATAATAAGCTTTTAGCAATCCTTGTAGCACCGGCAGACATTGGAAATGGTCAAAGAACAAAACAAATAGTTCAAAATATTTTTTCTATGTTTATAGTAACTTTTCTCATAGCTGTGCTTCTAAAGTTTTATATTTTATTTGTAGGGCTGTGTGCCGAAATTAAAGGCATACAGAGTGTTATTTTAATGATAGCCGGTTCTTTTGCGGTTATAGAAGGGCCAAATATTGTGGAGAGAATTTTTGGCGTGGATGCAGGACTTCACAGTGGCTTTAAAACAATAATGAGTGCATATCTTGCAGGAAAGGCAGTTACAGGAGGTGCCAGTGCATTAGGCAAAACAACAGGCAGAGCTTTGAACAGAGCTGGCAGAGCAGGTAAGAAAGCAGGAAATATGGCAGGTGCTTTAGTTGGAGGAACAGCAGGAGTGGTAAAGGGACTTTCAGGTAGTGACAAGCCACATACAAGTATGTATGATGAAATGCAAAGAGACAGGGACAGTAATAAAAAACCAACCTCATTATATGAAGAAATGGAAAAGGATAGAGAAAACAGGAATAAAAATGGTGAAATTAATAGAGATAAGGGGGGCAGTAATGGAATTAGAGGAAGTGAAGTAAGAAAAGGTAACAAAGCCGGTGAAATAGGCAGTAGTGGAAAGATTAGTAGAGATGGAGGTATGAACGGAAGTGATGAACAAAGACCTTCGTTATATAAAGAGATGGAAAAAGATAAAGGCAGTAATGGCATTAGAAATGCCGGAGGTAATAATAGACCGCAGCCATCACTATATGAGGAAATGAATGGAGAAGGAAGTAATAAAGGTAATAGAGCTAATAGAGGAAATGCAGGAGCAGGGAGACAGAGCATATATGAAGAAATGGGCGGTAGTAGTGAAGGTGGCAGAATTAATGTGAATACAGGAAATGCAGGAGCAGGGAGACAGAGCATATATGAAGAAATGGGCGGTAGTAGT
>DAISLB010000025.1:0-3977 GCA_036820645.1 Clostridium sp. | reverse complement strand
GAAGGTGGCAGAATTAATGTGAATACAGGAAATACAGGGACAGGAAGACAAAGTATATACGAAGAAATGGGCAATAGTGGAGGTAGGAGAAATATTGGTTATAGTGAACAACCTCCGGTATATAAAGAAATTGGACATAGTGGCAGTAATGAAGGTGGCAGAATTAATGTAAACACAGGAAATACAGGTCAGACTATAGGTCAGGCTGTAGGTGGATATGCAAAAGGCAGGGTAAGAGAGGTAAGAAGGAAAGTTGAAAACAATGATATGTACAATCAAACTAAAAAATCTTATGGGCTTGGGAAAAATACAGGCAGAGCTATAAGAAATAAAATTGATAATAAGTTAGGAAGGTAGGTAATTGATAAATGTATCTTATACCTAAAGAATTGAATAGTAAAATAAAGATTACAAGGCACTTTCACCTTAAAGAATTTCTTTTGTTCTTAGCAGGTATGGGAGTGGTTTTTTTATTTGACAGCTTAGTATATACAAAGCTTGTCATAGTCTATTATATATGTTCCGGTTTAACTATAGCCTTTTTACTTTTACCTGCAAGAAATAATCCAGAGAGATATAATTACCATGCTATATACTACACTATGATAAGAAAGAAGAATGTATTTCACTCAATTTCAGATAAAAATATTAATGGGGGTAATAAAAATGATTTTTTTAAAAGGTAAAAATAAAAAGTTAAAAGAAAAAAAGAAGAAAGAAAAGGCAAAGAGAGTTCCATCTAAGGTAACAAGTGTGTTACCTTTTTTAGATATTACAGAAGATTGTATAATGCTAAAGAATGAAGTCATGGACATTATAGAAATTGAGGGCAAGGACATATTATCACTTACAGAAAGCGAACTTGCAAGGGACATTAATATATTTCATACCTTTTACAAAACCGTAAATGTAGATATTAAGCTTGTATCTATGAATTTCCCTGTAAATGCAAAAAAGCAGAAAGAATATGTTGAATATAAAATGAATAAGACAGATAACCCAATTTATAAGAGCTTCTTAGTGGATAAGATAAGGGAACTTGAATACCTGGAAAAAAATAAGACAAACAAGGAATACTATCTTTTTTTGTTTGCCCCTAATTTAGATGTTTTAAATTCTGTTAGAAATACAGTAAACAGGACTATACCTAATGCCCTCCATGTAAGGGCATTGTCTATTGAAAAAAAGCAGTCCATTTTATATAAGCTGAACAATAAAAATTCTAAAATCATGAGTAAAAGGAGTGATTTTGTTGGTTAAAATACTGCCATTTAAAGCAAAAAAAAGTGACGATAAAAATAAAGTTGATAAATATAATGCTGACTTTATATACCATATACAACCGGCAGGGGGATTATTTTTTAAAGAGAGCTATACAAGAAAGGGTGATGGATACGAAACCTGTATTCAAATTTACGATTTTCCAACCCATGTAGACGAGTTCTGGCTCTATGATATTTTAAATATGAATAACGTTATTACAAGCATTGATATTGCACCGGCCAAAACAACCAGTGTAATAAATAATATAAATAAGTCCTTAAGGGAACAACTGGACAGGTTTTATAATGAAAAAGACCAGACGGAAAAAATATCTGCTGAAACTAAATATAATGAGTTAACCCAGATATTCAACGAAATTTCAAGGGCAGGAGAAACAGTAAAGCTTGTAACCATAAGGATATATGTAAGTGGAAAAACACTTGTTGACCTTGAGGAAAATGTTAAAAATATACTGGAAACACTGGAGGGACTATCTTTTAAAGGCTCTGTGTTTCTAAATGAAACAGAGTATGAATATGAAGCACTTTTAAACAGCCACAGTCAAATAAAACAGTTTCCAAACAAAAGGACAGGGAAAGAAATAGGGGCAAAAGTTTTAGCCGCCGGCTATCCATTTCATTTTACTAAACTGGATGATCCAGATGGGACGTATTTAGGGTGTACAGATACCGGAGGCAGTGTCCTGTTTGATATGTTCCATAAAGACAAGCAGAGAAGATATTACAACGGTATTTTTTTCGGTACTATGGGTTCTGGAAAATCTACAGGTTTAAAGAAACTTACGTTTGATAATTCCTGTAGGGAAAATATTATAAGGGGAATTGACGTGACCGGAGGTGCGACTTGTTGCTACTTGAAAAGAGTAGCCTAATTAGCTAATTAAATTTAGAGATTAGAACTGTTATTGCGAGAAATCAAATGATAGGGTAACGCCTTGAAGGGTTTCCTCTAATACTCCGATTAGCGTTCTATTGAGTAAACAATAGGGGGTTAAAAGCTCGGTGAAGTCGGCTGAGAGTACACCGTAAGTAGATGAAATAAAATACCTACCGAAATGCGAACCAGAGGTGGTCGAGTGTATGATAGGCCGGGAGTCTATAAAATATCTATGGTTAGGATGTTGCAAAGGAAACTGACGAAATCAGGAATGTACGGGTCTAAATCACAGATACTTAGAAATGGGTATAACACATAAGTGTAGTAAATGTGGGAAAGTAAAACTCGCCGGTATGAAATTCCATATGGTGTTATAGGCACTATTAAGTTTACAGGCTCATACTGATGACCTACGGATACATGTACAGATAGCAATAACGGAACAAGGAAAGCTTAGAATATGGAGGTTTTACTGCCAATGAAATAGTGGTAAGGAAAAGCTTGAACTATAACTTATCTTAATCTAAGTGAGAGTGGTGTCAATATACTTATGAAATCATGATAATAAATGATGGAGGGACAGGCACTAGACAAATTGTTATTTGAAAGTTAAATACTGAATAATTCAAGGTTCTGGTGTGACTAAGAGATAGGAAATCCTTTGAAGGGAGAGTAATAGACTTGAAGGAAAGCTTATTAAAGAAGAAACAGAAACTAAGAAATAATGAGTACTATGACATGCAAAAAATATTTGATAGTTTGTATAACCGAAGTTGTAAAAATAATAAATTTACAAATCTAATGCAGTTTATTGTCTCTAAGCAGAACATTCTATTAGCCTATAGGAATATTAAGAAAAACAAAGGTTCCATAACTCCAGGAACTGATGGGTTAAACATTGAATTTATTGAAAACATGGGTATTGAGAATTATATCAAATATATCCAATATAAATTTGAAAATTATCAACCTAAAAGCGTAAGGGGTGTTGAAATCCCTAAAAAGAATGGTGAAACTAGACATTTGGGGATACCTTGTATGGATGATAGAATAATACAACAATGTATAAAACAAATATTAGAACCAATATGTGAAGCCAAATTCCATAAACATAGCTATGGATTTAGACCTAATAGGTCAACAAGTCATGCAATAGCAAGATGTTACAGATTAATAAACAGAGCAGGATTGCATTATGTAATAGATATAGATATCAAAAGTTTCTTTGATAGTGTGAGTCATGCAAAATTAAAGAAGCAGATGTGGAATATAGGTATACAAGACAAAAGCTTAATAAGCATTATAGGGAAAATGCTAAAGTCAGAGATACAAGGTAAAATACCTACAAAGGGAACACCTCAAGGTGGGATAATCAGTCCGTTGTTATCAAATATCGTACTAAATGAATTGGATTGGTGGATAAGTGACCAGTGGGAAACCTTTAAAACCAATCATACCTATGCTGGATTACACAAATATAGGGCAATGAAAACAACTAAACTAAAAGAAGTATGGTTAGTCAGATATGCAGATGACTTTAAATTGTTCTGTAGAGATTATAAGACAGCTCAAAAAATCTATAATGCCACAAGACTATGGCTAAAAGAGAGACTGGATTTAGAAATTAATTTTGAGAAATCCAAAATAACTAATCTTAGAAGAAATTATACAGAATATCTAGGATTTAAATTAATAGCTAAACCTAAAAGAAATAAATATGCATGTCAAAGTAGAATGTGTGATAAAGCACTACAAAACACTATAAGGAAATTAAAACAACAAATTAAAGTAATACAAAAAGAACAAACCGCCAAAGA
>DAISLB010000024.1:0-32170 GCA_036820645.1 Clostridium sp. | reverse complement strand
GCCAACTTTCTTCAATTCTTTATGAAAATATGTACAGGAATCCTGATTATGAGTATGTTCATAAAGAATTGAAGAAAGTTGGCGTTACATTAAAACTGCTTTGGCAGGAATACTGTGATAAATGTAATAGCACCAACGAAATCTCTATGGGCTACACTAAATTCTGCGAGGGATACAGTGATTATACGGTTGCAAACAAACTGACTAATCATCTAAATCACAAGCCATGTGTCATTACAGAAGTAGACTGGTCAGGATCAGGGACGTCTTATGTTGATGCCACAACAGGCGAAGTGATTACCGTATATCTGTTTGTTGCTACACTTCCATATAGCCAGTATTCATATGTAGAGCCCTGCCTTGATATGAAGCAGGATACATGGCTTAGATGTCATATTCATATGTATGAATTCTTTGGTGGTGTCACCATCCGTACAGTTTGCGATAATCTCAAAACTGGTGTTATATCCCATCCTAAAGAAGGCGATATCATACTTAATGACAATTATGAGGCACTTGGTTCTCACTACATGACAGCAATCATGCCAACTGGAGTCAGAAAACTCAAACAGAAAGCATCAGTAGAAGGTACTGTTGGAAAGGTAGCAACTGCCATCATTGCTAAACTTCGTAATAAGCTCTATTACTCATTTTATGAATTAAAGATGGATATCTCAAATGCCCTTACCGACTTTAATAACCAAAAGTTCCAAAAACGTGAGGGAAGCCGAAAGGCAGTTTTTGAAGAAGAAAAGAATTAGAAACAATATCAGTTTCCAACACAGCGATGTAAAAGTATAGGTAGCGATAGGAAACGACTAAGAAGCAACGGAGTTGTACCGAAACATCTAATTCGATATGGAGATGATTGTGCGCCACGAAAGCGTATCCAGACAACCTTGAGGATTGCCTGAAGATAGCTATTGCTATACAAACGATGGTGGATGGCCCACCGGAATCGCCGTACAGGCGGAGATTTCAAACTACCTTAAGGTGCTGTAGACAAAAGCTATGGTATTGAGCGTTAGGGAAAAGGCAGTATATAGAACTGTCAAGTATGTGCTAAAGAGATGAATGAGCATGTGAATCACTTACGAAAATGTCGAAAGCGTAGAGATACCATCAAAACTAGGGGGTAGTCGTTAACCTAGGATAAGTCTAGAAGAAACCTGTTTACTGTTTAGGCGGTGGACGGCATAAAGGTGGCGTGAATTTAGCATAGGCGTTTGTATGGAACGTGGGAACCCACGAATGTCATCAGGAAGTTATTTCCCTAAGCCGGTGAAAGCTGTAGCAATTCCAAAGAAGAATGGAGGAACCAGAATACTTGGTATTCCTACTGTTGAAGATAGAATTGCACAGATGGTAGCAAAACTATATTTTGAACCACAAGTAGAGCCTATATTTTACCAGGATTCCTACGGATATAGACCAAATAAATCAGCAATACAGGCATTGGAAGTTACACGAACAAGATGCTGGAGGAAAGATTGGGTTCTTGAATTTGACATTAAAGGTCTGTTTGATAATACCAAAATGCTGTATGGTAAGAATATTCAAACCCTTATTAACACACTAAATCCTATAATCATAGGAACTGCAAATTACTGGTCATCAGTAGTATCTAAAGAAGTTTATACTGCAATGGACAATTATATTTGGGTTAATGTATATAGATTTCTTAGAAGGTTACACCCAAAGAAAAGTTGGAAATGGATTAAAGAGAAGTACTTTAAACCAGATAAAACAGGGCAGAGTAAAAATAAGTGGATACTAACTGAACCGATAACAAATAATCAGTTAAAGAAAATGGCATGGACACCAATAGTCAGACATTCTCAAATTAAACATGACTATAGTCCATACAATAAAGAACTCAAAGAATATTTCAGTAAAAGAGATAAGAAAGAGTTTGATAAAAATAATGTTGCTTACAGACAAAAATTGGCAAAGAAACAGGATTATAAGTGTCCCCCTATGTGGAATGAGCATAACTGATTTTAAAGAAGGTTTAGAAACACACCATAAAACACCCAAAATCAAAGGTGGAAGTGATGAATACAAGAATCTTCAATTAGTACACATATCATGCCACATAGAATATCATAAGGTATTTCCTGTTAAAGAAGATTTACCCGATTTAGCCCAATTAAGAAATTGCCTAAGATATATTAAAAACAAGAAAACAGCAGGGCTAATATAACCAAGATTTAGGATAAATGTATGCTTGAGCCGTATGTTTTGAAAGGAACAAGTACGGTTCTTAGGCGAGAAGGAGGGAGTAATCCCTCTGACTTAGCCGACAAAAGGTGGAGATAACTTCAAAGTCTTACCTATTATCATTGTATACAAGTCAAATAAAGCCGGGAGATACCTACGATAAGTTGAAGAAATGTGTAACAATAAATATAGTAGATTTCAAATGTATACCACTGAAGAAGCTCTATTCAAGCTACCATATAAAAGAAGATAAAACAGGATATATGCTGACGGATATATTTGAGGTGCATTTTTTAGAAATACCAAAATTATTTGATGAAGATATTGAGAGGGATGAAAATGACCCAATAGTTCAATGGATGGAATTCTTAGATGCAAAGTCAAAGGGAGTGATGGAAATGCTATCGGAAAAGAATAAGGGCATAAAGAAAGCTTATAGCTTATTGCAGATAATAAGTAAAGACGAAAAAGCTAGGATATTATATGAAGCCAGGCAGAAATTAGCCACCAATTGACCAGAATAAAGTCCGCAGAAAAAAAGGGAAGAGAAGAATGGGTAACTGAAAAAGCCATAAAGGTAGCAGAGAATCTATTGAAAAGGGTTAAATGTTGAACAAATAGCTGTTGTAGCAGAGTTGTCAGAGGAAAAGGTAATAGAACTGAAAAATAAATATCAAAACTAATCCAGGTGCCTGTTATCGCAAGGGAATAATGTCTCACTACGGTGAGGCAATTGTGCCGATGGCACTTTATACTGGCAAAAATAAGTGGACTGATATAATTTTTTGTCTGTCCTAAGAGATTTGAAATTTTATTTTAGGAAAAGGAAGAAGTATGTCTTCTCGGGTTAAGAGAAAAAACCATTAACAGGGAAATTTTAACTAAATTTATAGTATTGAAATACAAAATTATAAATGCTATAATAAAAAAACAATATCTCTATTGGTGGTGGAAAATTTGGATAAAGAAACAAAACAGATGTTTGAACTCATTTTGCAAAAATTAGATAGTATGGAAAAAAAACATGACAACATGGAGAAGAGACAGGATGAAATATATTCTGTAGTGAAAGCAATAGAACATAGCAGTAATGTAAGAAAAGCTGAAATAGATAATTTAACTTATAAGGTGGCTCATGTAGAAGGAACAATTAACGGAATTGGAGAACTAATTCAAGACAGAAGGTTAATTAAATAGTTAAGTGAATTCAGGAGGTGTAGTAGCCTTCTTTTTTTATTATATAAATGATTGGATAAAATTTCTTAAGAAGGGTGTAGTAATAATTATTTTCCACCTTTTAATTTAATGATATAATTATCTAATAGGTGCCTGTCACCGCATTGGAACACAAATGTTCCAATGCGGTGACAGGCACCCTAAAGGGGGAATTTTTGTTGAATTGTAAATATATAAAAAACATTATTGGTATTTTTGTAGTAACTTGTATGTTTTTGCTGCCTACACAGGTACAAGCTGCACAAACAGAGAGTAAAAATTTCATCAGTGAAAGCCAAAAAGTCGTAAACACAAATCTTCCTAAAGGAGCAAGAACTGCGGCAACTGTACAAGCACCTCTGTATTATTCTTCTGATGGCATTATATACTCCTTGTCTGATCTGGAAGATGTAGTAAAGAATAGTATGTATGACAGGGTTACAAGCCTTTCTGTTCATTATATGGGTGATACTTCTAATATGAAGTCAGATATAACCAATATAATTGATGATATCTTAAATCAAGATGATTATTTAAAATATTCCTATACAGAATGTGATGCTGATTGCAGTGGATATGAAAATGATTTTACTATAAATTTTTCATTTAAATATCTTACAACAAAAGCAGAAGAAGATTTTGTTGATTCAAGGGTAAGCAGCATATTGGGAGAAATTATTAATTCAAGCATGAATGACGACCAAAAAGAAAAAAGTATTCATGATTACATTGTAAAAAATGTTCAGTATACATTTAATGTCTTGTAGGTGCCTGGCACCGACTGGGGTAAAAAAGATCCCACCGTGGTGACAGACACCTAGAATGGAATTATTTGAGGCAAAGTGCTATAATTAAACTAGGTAGGATATTATTGTAACATACGGTAAAGATAATACCTATATTTTCAGTCTTAAATTGGGACAAGACTATATAATTATTACGAAGGGAATGGTAATTTGTATGAATAAGAAGAAATGTTTTGGTGTACTATCCAGTGCAGCGCTAGGGGTATTAGTGGTTTGCACGTTAACTACTACTGCTCATGCAGCAGTTAAATCCTATGTTGTTAATACTGGGCAAATTATTAGATTTGATGCTAAGACATTAGTACAAGATTATGCCAATAAGTTAATGGATCAAGCATCACCTATGTATGATGAATATTTAAAGGATGCTGATCGTCTTATAGCTTTTGAGGATGATAAAAAAGGATTTGTTTCAGTTAACTCAGTTCGAACAGCATATGTAAGTGCGTTAGCAAATGGTGAAAGTGATTTTAGTGTAGATAATTTTACTGAAAATGCTAGCGATACAGATATTATAAAGGATCTTACCGTAGGTTATGAATGGAAAAATGGAAAAGTATCTCCGGTAAATGAATCAATGCCAGCAGCAACAGTTGAAAAGGCCGGAACGGAGATATTAGGAGAAACATCAGTAGTGGTGTCTTTACCTCAAGGAGTAGATGCTGCCCAGTATGATGTAACAATAGATGGGACAAAATTAACATATAACTCCTTAACAGGAAAATTTACAGGAACAATTACAGGTACTTATACTATTGCAGAACTGCAGGCTAAAGTTACTGTTAGTACTAAATCTGAGAGTGGAGAAACAACTGGTGTTTATGCTGTATCTAATAGCAATGGGAGAAAAATTACTTTAATCTTTAACAAGGAAATGGATTCAAGTACACTTGCTGACGTTAAGAACTATCAATATTTAAATGTAACAGGAGATACAAAAACTCTTCCAAGCAGTGCAGATTGTGATATAAGCTCTGACAATAAGAGTGTAACTATTACATTACCTGATTCGTATACTTATGTAGATTCAAATGGTAATATTGGTAATTCAGCAATAACTTCAAAAGACAATCAAGTATTAAAAATATTTGCTACTGGAGTTAAAGATACAGATGGAAATTACTTAAAGGTTGCAAATTATGGTGGATCTATACAAGCTCCAACAAGTTCAGTAATAACAACTGTTAAGAATAAATCTATAAAAGTTTATTATGATGGTGATGACTTAAAGGCTGATATGGTATTTACTAATCCGATTGATAGTGAAAATGTAGTTGCTTCAGATTTTTATTTAGCAGGAGTTCAGTCTGATTCAGTAACTTCTGATGGATGTAAAGTAACACTTACATTTGAAGGTAGTAATGACACTACTGCAAATACTAAGGTTAATACTATTAAAGCTGCAGGTGTGAATGCTAGGTTAACTTTGGGATCAGCAACAGGCACGACTGCTAAGTTAACTAAAGATGTAATGGGAGAATATGTAGGTACGGGATCAGACTCAACACCTTATAATTATGATGCAGCTCCTAGAACTATTGTATTAAAAGGTGCAAATGGGTATTCAACTAATTGGACTGCAGTAGCGGGTACTACTCTAGAAGTTACAGTTCAATTTGATACACCAATTGATCTTAATAGCATTAAGCCTTCAGACTTCATTTTTAATATAGCTGGAACTTCTATAGATGCAAAAACTGCATGCGTAGTTACAGATGCTAGTGGAAATCCTACTAGTACCATTAAATTCACATTTGACAGTAGTGACAGCAGTAAGTTTATATTGGGACAAACATTGAAAGTTACTCCTAAAGATAATAGTGATATTTCAACTGTGAAAGATAGAAATGGTTGTTATGCTTATTATACTCCGTCAAATGATGATTTGAAAGGCATACGCATCATTATTAGTAAATAAGGTGCCTGGCACCGACTGGGGCAAAAATGATCCCACTGTGGTGCCTGGCACCAAAAAAGGGAGGTCAGAAAATGACTTTCCTTTTTTGTATAATTAATGGAAAATGAGCTTTATTAAACTATTAATGATGAGTTTATGATATAATAGTATAAAATTAGCAATATTATATGTATGAAGGAGAATAGATTATGAGAGTAAGAAATATTTTAATTGCATCTACAATATTTGCATCATTATTTAGTATCAAAGCTATGGCTGCATCTAATGCAGCTGTAAACGGAACAAATACTTTGACTGCTGCAGCAGCAAGCACCACTAGTGATAGTAGTATAAATTATTTTCAGCAAAAATGCGATGTAGCTGTAGATAAAACATGGACAATAAAGTTTAATAAGCAATTAGATCCTAATACATTTAAAACAGATAATATACAGGTATTAGATAGTAATGGACAAGCAGCTTCAGCTAAGGTGGTATTGAATTCTGATAATACCTCTGTAAGTGTTTTGCCTCCAGATTCGAAATATGAAAATGGACAAACATATTGTATAGTTATAAAAAAATCTTTATTGAGTAAAGATGATGTCCAATTGTCAAAAGAAGTTAGAATGAATTTTACTATAGTTAAATCTTCTTCCACAAGTTCAGGAGATTCTGGAAGTACAACCAATACTACGACGGATTCTACTTTAATAGAGGCAAAAAATGGATTGCCTAAAGTTCAAAGTGAAGTTAAAACGCAGGCAGAGAAAGATTTGGTAAGCGCTTTAATATCTGCAGTAAATACAAAAATAAATGATCCATCTGCAGTAGTAGACACAGCAGCTATGAAATCACAATATAATAACCTTTTACCGAGTGAAAAGTCAGATCTTTATGTTGTTATGGTAAACAACAATTTTACTTTAAATGAAATAATGGAAATAAAAGATAAACTTATGAAATAGTGTAACAGGTACGCATAGGAGCAATAAATACCCCGCTTAAGTGGCAAACATCTGCTAATAAAAATAAAAAATAAGCCTAAAATAGAATTTCACCTCTATTTTATTTTGCATTTTCTATTTTAATAAGCTTTTGTACCTGATCTAGTTCATAGACTTTTTTAATTCCCTTTATAAATACTTTTTTGCCGTCCTTATCTGTCTTTAAATCTAATTGAGTACCTTCGATGCTTACTTTGTAATTTTCAGGATTAGGTGTATCTAATCTTACTAGTACTACAGTAGCACCAGGCAGTCCCTTCGCCAATTCTATTGTATATTTTGGAAGATTACTATTTGCATTATTTGATCCACTTGATGAAGAATTACTTTGACTGGACGAACCTTTGCTTGTACTGTTATTAGAACTATTATTAGTATTACCAGCATTGTTTGTATTCTCACTATTTGCAGAAGAACCATTAGTAGAGTTGTCTGATGATGAATTACTATATGGAAGTTTTAAATTCAAGTTTCCTTTAATCTTAGTACCTTCTTTGTTTAATAAATTTTTAGAAATAGCTAGAGAATGAGGTGAATTTACGCCCTTTAAATATCCATCTTTTAGTTTTATAACAACTTGATTTCCATTTTCTACATATATTTTAGTTCCTGAAGGTAAGCTGCTGTTATCTAAAGTATAATTTTTTAAACTTACAGGATTGGAATCATCATTCTTTTTGTTATCTGCTACTTGATTTGTAAATTTTATAAATATGTAGTCAGCGGAAGTATCATCATCTTTAGGATCTTTATCTTGAATTACCATATCACGGTCAACATCTGCAAAGGCGGATTTAACTTTAAATTCAGCGGCAATTTTATTAGTATTTATAGTGTCAGAACTTTTATTTTTATGACTAACATTATAATATATTGCAGAAACTACACATATAAGTACAATAACTATAGCCAATATCTTTTTTTTCATTATATAACCCCCGTTAATAAAATTTTTTCAAGTCTAACTTTAGCATATTAAGTATTTATAGTCAATTTATTATACAAATGAAATTGTTAACAAATTAGGAAAAATGAAAAGCACTTTATCTTATAATTGTATGGCATCATAGCATTGGAATGCAGGTTTTTGTATGATATACTTAGATTAAATGTAATATAAAATGGAGGTATATACACGTTGGCAAACTTGGAAAATAATATAAAAATTAAGCTATCACTACCTGAAAACATTAATAATACGGTATCAGATGTGCAAAAAGAAATTTTAAATGATGAAGTAGCTCAGCTAGCACCAATAAAAGAAAATGATATAAACATATCTACAGTTTATGTTTTTGAAAATAATGACGATATAGAGGCGAAGGTATATTTTAGAAATGGACTATCTAGGGAAATTAATTTTGAATATGTACCTTTGCTTATGATTAATTCACAAAATGAAGTAGTTGGAAAAAAGATATTTAATTTAAAAGAAATGGGCAACTTGCCGCCTGATTCAGCAAGACCGTGGAAACTTTTTTTTGAAAAGTCCGAAGTCGATATGGACAAGTTTTTTCCTGATGATTGTAAAATAATCTTCGATAAACATTTAAAAGCCGTAAAATATGCTCCTATTACTTTAGATGAGGATTCAATAGGGGACAAGAAATATATTAGTATGTTTCAGGATTTTATGAAGACACTGCCGGGAGTAGAAAAAGGCAATATAAATATATCTAAATTTAAAATAGCACTGCAGGAACAGGGAAAAATTATAATTACATTAATGATAAGAAATGGATGCAGTAAATCAATTAATATAGAAAAATTACCTATAACTATAAAGGATGAAAAAGATAGTATAGTTGCATCAGGTATTTTTGAGACAAATGAACTAACTGTACAACCTATGAAAGCCAAAGTATGCAATTTTACATTTGACACAAATGTCAAGATAGAACACACTGTAGTACTTGACAATTGGAATGTCATTTTTAGTCAGAGTGACAGGCACCAGATGGGATAGAAATGTTCCCAATACGGTGACAGGCACTTACTGGGATATTTTCTATCCCAGTAAGTGCCTGTTACCTATGTTTAAAACACAATAATTTGGTTATAATTACAGCAAAATAATGTGTTTGAGAGGTGCAGAATAAAATGCCAAGAAAAAATAGACAATGGCATGAAGGAGCGATTTTGCATGTTACAGTTAGAGGAAACAGGAGGAGTGACATATTTAAAAGCGAGGAAGATTATTGTGTTTATCTTGGAAATTTACAGCATGCTATAAGATTTTATAACAACGAATTTGAAATATTAAGTTACTGTCTGATGACTAATCACATTCATCTTCAAATTGAAACAAAAAATGTTCATATAAAAAAATTGATGTCTAGAATAAATACTTTCTACGCTAAATACTTTAACGATAAGTATGATTATCAAGGGCACCTTTTTCAGGGAAGGTATGGTTCTCAAATAATAGATAGTGACGGCTATATTTTAGAAGTAAGTAGATACATAAGTTTAAATCCCGTGAGAGCTAACATAGTTGAAAAACCAGAGGATTATAAATGGAGTAGTTATCCTATGTTAATAGGTAAAACAAAAGAAAAACTAATTAATTCAGATAGAATACTTTCTTATTTCGTTCAGAGCAGAAAGAGGGAACTATATAGAATGTACGTGATATAGAATGTACGTGGAAAGCGCAATGAGGTGACGGCACTATATAGTGACAGTCACCTCATTGTTTATAAGACTTTATCAAATGATTCTTAGGTAATTGGTGACAGGCACCGAGCGGGACATTTTTTATCCCATTAGGTGCCTGTCACCTAAAATTATTTCTGCGTGTCTATAATCTCATTAAATAATTGCTTATTTTCCTCAATCTTTTCAGATGAACCTTCTGCAAAGTATATATTTTGTTTTAGGACTTGATCCAGAATATTTCCATAATTTCTTATGTCATCTGGTGTAGTTGAAAGTGCCTCTTTCTCATAGTTCAAAAGGTCATTCACGGAATAATTTGTAAGATACATTGAATCACAAAGCGAACTTTCTATAAGTGGCCCGTTGGATTTTAAATTTACAAAACTTTTAATAGCTCCTATAATGTAATTTGTCATTTCACTATCTGTTGCCTGAAAGTTTTTAAGGTAGTTTACCGTACCTTGAAAGGCATCTAGTGTTTCCTTAAGGTTTGGATCTCTTATTGATGCAAGTATAACTTCACCATTAGGTGATATTGAAGATTGAACTCCATAGGCACCACCTGTTGTCCTTACTTTATTCCAAAGATATCCGTTATCCAATACATTTTGCAGTACTAGCATTTTTCCACTGTAAGTGTAGCCATCCTTTTTAAAATCTCCAACCTGTATTATTGTCTGTACTTTTGCGGTGGAAGAGAAAGCTGTGTTTTTCTCAGGTTGTACGAAAGTATATTTTTGCTGTGGAAGTACCTGAGAGTTAATCTTAGGGCTTATACGGCTTAGTTCATTTTTAAAAGTTTCAGAAGTATTTTCATTTCCGCTATAACTTGCTATAAGGCCATTTCTGTTAAATGCAAGTTTGCATGTATCATTTAAGTTTTTAGAGATCTCATCCCATTTTGAATCAAAATTGCTGTCTAAATCCTGCAAGAACTTATAGTAGGAAATACCTGTAAGCTCTTCGCTGTATCTTCCGCTTTCATTCATATACGAATTCATTCGCATAATTGCAGCAATGCCTGATCCTGAAGTTAAAATAGTCTGTAGGGCTGATTTATTTTGTTCAATAATTTGCTTTATCCTCTGTTTATTTGTAAACTGACTGTCATTTATAATTTCTTCAGTTATATCAAGAGATTTTGAGATATTATCATCAGGTGCTAAAAGGGATACTGTTATTTTAGGGCTATAGTCATCAGGATTCTTGCTGTTTGATCTTGCTGAAGGTGTAAAATTAATAGTACTTCCTGCATACTGTAACATCTCGTTTGAAAGCTGCTCACAGCTGTGTTCTTTAGTATCTACATTACCAAGTAAAGATGAAAGTAGGCTCAAATAATGTAATTTATCCTGAGGAACTTTTGAAGTATCAAAGTAAAGACTTATGTTCGAAAGTCCATTTAGATCTGCATTATGTGTAAGTACTTTCGTGCCTGACTGACTTTCAACCTTGTAGCTCAAATTTGGCAATTCAGGTTTAATATCATTAAGTGAAAGCTTTGGTAAAGTTTCAAGTGCCTCTTTGGAATCTTCGCTTTTTTGCCATGTATTAAAATCTTGAGTATCATTTAAGAGCGAATTAATACCTTCTTCTCCTATTTTAGATTTATAATCTGCAAGTTTTTTAGCTGCAGCTTCAGCATTCTTACTTTCAAGGCCTGCTTCAGGCTTTAACACAACCATTGAATGATAATTATTTGAAAGCAAGTATTTATCAATTAAATTCGTAAAATATTTATTTACATCTGATTTCTTTATCTTTTCCATTACGTCAGTTGTATCAAAATACATGGTAGGGTCTTTATCATATATCCATGTCGATAATGCAGTCTGAGATAATATAAGACCATTTCCACCAAGCATAGGTGTTACAAGTTTTTCAGAACGATTGCTTATGTCATAAGACTCTAGGGAAGAGTTAAGAAAATCTTTGTCAAAACCGTTTTTAGAAATGTTCTTTAAAGTATCGAAAATTGTTTTTTCAAAAGCTTCCTTTGAAGATTCATCAGAATTAGTGGCATCTATAGAAAATACTGGCTGAATACCACTCATGCTAAATGAAGAACTTACATTTTCTGCAATACCGCTATCTGCAAGTGCTTTTTTTAATGGAGCATTGTCTGTTCCCATAAGTAAATAACTTAAAAAGTTTAATGCTATATTTGTTTCCTTATCATCTATATTACCTGTAACAAAATTTAAAGAAAGATAAGCCTTCTTTTTTGTATCTCCATCATTAGGAACAGGATAAGAAGCTATTTTATCAGGTATATTGGACAAAGATTTTTCAGTTTTAATGGAAGTATCTACATTAACTTTGTCAAATTTGCTTAGGTAATTTTGGTCAATATACTGGAGATATTGTCCTATATCCAATTTACCGTATAAATATATGTAGCTATTTGATGGAGTATAGTTTTTCTTATAAGTTGAAATCAATTGTTCTCTTGTAAGAGAAGGAATGTCCTCTGGATTTCCACCTGAATCCCATTTATAAGAAGTATCAGGAAAAAGAGACTCATTTACTGCGTTACGTAAAAGCCACTGAGGATTTGAATAGTCACCCTTCATTTCATTGTACACAACACCATTAATTGTAAGGTCAGAATCCTTGGATGGAAGTTCATATCTCCAGCCTTCCTGCTTAAATATACGAGGATCAGTAGTAACATTTGGATAAAATACTGCATCCAAATATACTCCCATAAGGTTTTTAAGATCCTGTTCATTTGTGCTTGCTGCAGGAAATGTAGTATAGTCATTACCTGTCATTGCATTGATGAAAGATCCTAAGGAGCTCTTAAGCATTTCCTGAAAAGGAGATTTTACAGGATAATTTTTAGAACCGTCAAGAACAGAATGTTCAATAATATGATTTACTCCACTGTTATCTGAAGTAGGGGTACGGAAGCTGATATCAAAAACTCTCTGGGTATCATCGTTTTTAAGATACATCAGTTTTGCACCCGTTTTTACATGAGTAAATTGCATAACAGTGGAATTGATTTTTGGTATATTCTTGACTGAAGTAAGTTGAAATCCATAATAAGTCTTTCCTAGTTCGTCACAGGTTGTAACATTTGCATCTGCTGCATAGGCAATTTTACTAGAAAATGCCATATTACAAGAAGAAAACATCATAAAAAATGCTACAATAAGAGTCGTTGCTTTTTTCAAAAATATTTTCATTATATATGTCCCCCCATATTATATTTTTATGTCCACACTATGTGATTTTCACCATTTATTTCCTATAGTGCTAATGCTATTATATATTCTTTTAAAGAAAATTTTTATTAATTTCATAAATTATTTATAATTTGTTAACAATTATAATGTATAAATGAAGCAGTGCCATTTTAAAATTAAGGGGAACAAGCATAATTTGCAGACGATAGACTTTAAAGTTCTGCTATTATATTTCCCATTTCAGTAAGATCATATCCTCCTATTCCTAGTAGTTCTGATTTAAATTGATTTGAGCGTAGTATTTCTAGTATTGAGTTATAAGGAGGATTATTTATGTCTTCTTTTTTCATTACTAAGTCATATCTTTCCTTTTGAATAGGTATGAAATCTATGTTATTAACCTGAAGGCTTGTTTTTTCATTTCCAAGAGCTGCATCAGCCTCGCCTCTAGCAACAGCACTGGCTACTGCTAGGTGAGAAAAATATTCTTTTGTATAACCTTTTATATCGCTGCCATTTATATTTAATAATCTAAGATGTTCATCTAAAAGAATTCTGGTACCACAGCCTTTTTCCCTATTTGCCATGGTGATATCAGGTCTTTTTAAATCCTCAAAATTTTCAATTTTTTTAGGATTATCTTTGGCTACATAAAAGCCTTGCATCCTACAAGCAAGATGAATTATTACCGTCGGAATTCCGGGAACTAATCTTCTTACAAATGGTATATTATATTGATTTGAATCACCATCCCATAGATGGGCAGTGGCTACCTGTATTTTTCCCATGTAAAGTGATAGAAGTCCACTGTAACTTCCTACATAGGAACGGAAAGTTCTAGTACCAGGACAGCGAACTTCTATGTACCTGGATAAAATATCAAGAAGTACATCCTGTCCGCATATTATAAAACTCTCATTTGTATTATCCCTCGTAGGATAAAAAATATCAGGAGAAGATAGATCATTTTCTTTAACATCACTGAATTGATTTTGTGTAGTGTGTTTCGTCTTATTTTTATAATTTTCTACATCTTTTAGATCAACTCTTATTTTTTTGCCAACTTTATAACCGTTTAGTTCTCCTCTTTTAATCAATTCATATACTGTATTTTTGGCTATTTTCAGCATATCAGCAACTTCCTGTGGAGTTAGGGTTGTATTTTCTAACATAAAAATCATTCCTTTCAATGGTGCCTGTCACCATAGCGGGACATTTACGTTCCCATTCGGTGCCTGTCACCTTATATAAACATTATATAATATAACCGTATATTATAGAAATAAAATTAATTGGTAAGGGTTATATAACATGGTATAAATCAATATAGCATTAATGATAGGTTATTAACAATTTTTAGTGAATAATTATTAAACTGATAATTTTAATGGTTGAATTTTAACATGTAATCATTTACAGCATATTTATTTTGATAAATTAACAATTTTCGTATTGCTTTTTCTAAAGATGTATGATATATTTTTTATAAATTACTAAACAATAATTGTCATACAAAAAAATTATAAGTGAGGAGTGAATGTAAAATGAGACAGGTAGCTATTTATGGAAAAGGCGGTATTGGGAAATCTACTACTACACAAAACTTGACAGCAGGTTTGGTTGAAATGGGGAAAAAAATAATGGTTGTTGGATGTGATCCTAAGGCAGATTCAACCAGATTACTTTTAGGTGGACTTGCACAAAAGACAGTTCTTGATACTTTGAGAGAAGAAGGAGAAGATGTAGACTTAGATGAAATATTAAAAAAAGGATATGGTGGAATAAAATGTGTTGAATCAGGTGGACCTGAACCTGGTGTTGGATGTGCTGGAAGAGGCATTATAACTTCAATTAACATGCTTGAACAACTCGGCGCTTATGATGATGATTTGGATTATGTTTTTTACGATGTATTAGGTGATGTTGTCTGTGGCGGTTTTGCAATGCCTATACGTGAAGGCAAGGCACAGGAAATATATATAGTAGCTAGTGGTGAAATGATGGCCATGTATGCTGCAAATAATATATCAAAAGGTATAGCCAAATTTGCAAACAGTGGTGGAGTTAGATTAGGCGGTGTTATATGCAACAGTAGAAAAGTTGAAAATGAGAGGGAATTACTTGAAGCTTTTGCAAAAAAACTTGGAACTCAACTTATCTATTTTGTACCAAGAAGCCACGATGTTCAAAAAGCAGAAATAAATAAGCAAACTGTTATAGAGTTTAGTCCTGAAGTTGAACAAGCAGATGAATATAGGGCACTTGCAAAAGCTATAGATGGAAATGACATGTTTGTAATACCAAAGCCAATGGCACAAGACGAGTTGGAAGCTATACTTATGGAACATGGGTTGCTGGATTAAAATGAATATTAAAAATAAAACAAAAAACACTAAAGTATACCTCTTAGTTTATGAATGGAAACGCCAAGAGATATACCCAAAAAATAAGTCAGAATCGGTCAAATTCTAACTTTATATAGTGTAACACAAAAGGGGAGGGTATTCAATATGTTATTGATAAAAGCTATTATTAGACCTGAAAAAGCATCAGAAGTCCTTTCAGAATTATGTGATGCAGGATTTCCGGCAGTTACTAAATTTGATGTGGTAGGTAGAGGTAAACAAAGAGGCGTGAAAGTAGGAGAAATATTTTACGATGAAATACCAAAACAAATGCTGCTTATAGTAGTAAAAGATGAAGATAAAGATGATATTATAAAAATCATTACTAAAAATGCAAAGACCGGTAATAAGGGAGCTTTTGGAGACGGAAAAATATTTGTAACTCCTGTAGAGGAAGTATATACAATAAGTTCAGGCACAAATGAATTATAAGGAGGCATGTTAAGGTGAAAGAGATTATGGCTATTATTAGAATGGATATGGTGGGCAAGACAAAAAATGCCCTTGCTGCAGCTGGATTTCCATCTATTACATGCAAAAAAGTTGTTGGACGGGGAAAGAAAAAGGTGGATTTTTCCATAATTCAAAATTATATATCTGGAGATGATATGCTGGACTTTTCAGATAAAAAAGTTGCAGAGCAGATATCTGAAGCACATAGATTAATTTCAAAGAGGTTGATCATTGTACTTGCTAAGGATGAAGAAGTAAAAAAGGTTGTGGATACATTGATAGAGACAAATAGGACAGGAAACCCTGGAGATGGGAAAATATTTGTAATAAATGTAACTGATGTTATGAGAATAAGGACAGAAGAAACTGGAGATGAAGCTATTTAATCTTTATGAAAGGATGTGATTTTATGAGAAAAGAACTAAATAAAATAGTAGATGAAGTTTTGGAACCGTATCCCGCTAAAACCTATAAAAGTCGAAAAAAGCATATAGTTGTAAAGACAAAGGAAGATCCAAGTCCGGTTATTGAAGCAAATATAAGGACAATTCCTGGAGTAATTACATCTAGGGGATGCTGTTATGCGGGCTGTAAAGGTGTTGTCATGGGCCCTATTAAAGATATGGTCCATATAACCCACGGACCTGTAGGATGCTCTTTTTATAGCTGGGGTGGAAGGAGAAACAAAGCTAAAAATGAAGAAGGCAGCCAAAATTTCATGGAGTATGTTTTTGGTACAGATATGGAAGAAAAAGATATAGTTTTTGGTGGGGTTGAAAAACTCAAGCAGGCAATAAAGGAAGCAGTTGAAATTTTTCATCCTAAAGCTATAGGTATATATGCAACATGCCCTGTTGGACTTATAGGTGATGATATAAATGCAGTGGCACAGGAAGCTAAAAAACTTTATGGAATCAACGTACTTGCCTTCAGTTGTGAAGGATATAAGGGAGTAACTCAATCAGCAGGGCATCACATAGCAAACAATACTGTTATGAGCGAGATCATTGGTACTGGAAATGGTGAGCACAAAAAATATTCCATAAATTTATTAGGCGAATACAACATTGGCGGAGATGCCTGGGAGATTGAAAGAATTTTAGATAAAATAGGGTATAACGTAGTGGCAACTCTTACTGGTGATGGAAGTTATGAGCGTATTCAAAATGCCCACACCGCAGATGTAAACTTGGTGCAGTGCCATAGATCTATAAACTATATAGCAGAGATGATGGAAACCAAGTACGGAATACCTTGGATTAAGTGTAACTTTATAGGTATACAAGGTACTGTTGATACTTTGAGAGATTTAGCTAAAGTTTTCGACGATCCGTACTTGTATAAAAAAACAGAGGAAGTCATTGAAGAAGAACTTGCTGACATTCAGGTGGATATACAGTATTACAGGGAAAAACTTGAAGGCAGACTTGCTTGCTTATTTGTCGGTGGATCAAGATCTCATACTTATCAAATGCTTTTAAAAGACTTTGGGGTAAAAACTATTCTTGCAGGATATGAATTTGCCCACCGTGATGACTATGAGGGTAGAGAAGTTATTCCTACAATAAAAATTGACGCCGACAGCAAAAATATTCCACAATTGACTGTACATCCTGATAAGGAAAAATATCGTGTTGTATTGCCTAAAGAAAGGGTAGAAGCCCTCAAGGCAGAAGGTGTACCTCTTGCTTACTACGGTGGAATGGAAAAGGAAATGGACGAAAATACGGTAATAATAGATGATATGAATGCACATGAAATGGAAAAATTCATAAAAGAACTGCACCCTGATATGTTCTTAACGGGAATAAAAGAAAAATATGCCATTGAAAAAATGGGGGTTTTATCAAGGCAGCTTCATTCTTATGATTATACAGGGCCATATGCAGGATTTAAAGGTGCAATAATATTTGCAAGGGAACTTGCAGGAGGTATATATACTCCAGCATGGAAGTATTTAACTCCACCTTGGAAAAAGGAATCCTTATTGGAAGGAAAAGTTGTAGGAGGTGAACAGTAATGTTAGATGTAACACCAAAAGAATTAGTGGAAAGAAAGCAATTGCGAATAAATCCGGCTAAAACTTGTCAGCCTGTTGGTGCTATGTATGCAGCTCTTGGAATTCATAATTGTCTTCCACACAGCCATGGTTCACAGGGATGTTGTTCTTATCATAGAACTGTACTTTCAAGACATTTTAAAGAACCTGCTGCGGCTTCCACAAGTTCATTTACAGAAGGTACCAGTGTGTTTGGAGGAGGATCCAATGTAAAAAAAGCCGTTAAAAATGTATTTGCCATGTATAATCCCGATATTATAGCTATTCACACGACATGCTTGTCTGAAACCATAGGAGATGATTTGACTACTTATATAAGTGAGATGGAAATACCTGAAGGTAAACTTGTCATTCATGCCAATACACCAAGTTATGTTGGATCCCATGTTACTGGATTTTCCAACATGGTAAATGGTATGGTGCAGTATCTTTCAAAAAACAGCGGTAAGAAAAATGGAAAGTTTAATATAATACCTGGATTTGTAGGCCCGGCAGATATGAAAGAAATGAAGAGAATTTTTAAACTTATGGACATTCCATATACAATTTTTCCGGATACAAATGGAGTGTTTGATGTTCCAAACACAGGAGACTATAAAATGTATCCTAAAGGTGGAACAAAAATTGAAGACATAATTGATGCGGGAAATTCAGATTTTACTGTAGCTTTTGGAAACTATGCTTCAGAACTTGCTGCAAAGTCCCTTGAAAACAAGTGCAAAGTTCCATATAAAACTTTGAGGGCACCTATTGGAATAGATGCTGTGGATGATTTACTTATGAATTTAGTTAGAATGACAGGAAAAGAAGTGTCAGCAGAGCTTGAGGAAGAAAGAGGACAACTTCTGGACATGATGATTGACAGTGCCCAGTACTTTAATGGCAAAAAAGTGGCTATAGTTGGTGATCCGGATGTAGTAATTTCCCTCACCCAATTTGCCATAACATTAGGTATGACACCAAAGTATGTAATAACCGGTACACCAGGCTTGCTATTTGAAAAAGAAATTAAAGCTATGATGGATGAAGCAGGATTAGAAGGAATTGTTAAAGCCAACAGTGATTTCTTTGAAATGCATCAGCTTATAAAAAATGAAGGAGTAGATCTTTTGATTTCAAATACTTATGGTAAGTTTATTGCTAGGGCAGAAAATATTCCATTTGTTAGATTTGGATTTCCTGTAATGGACAGATATGGACATCAGTATACTCCAAAAGTTGGATATTATGGTGCAATAAAATTAGTTGAGTCAATGTTAAATGCCATGCTTGATAAAGAAGATAGAGAATGTGCAGAAGAAGATTTTGAAACAGTAAGATAAAGCTTCTAAGTTGAAAGTTGAAATATACAGCAGGATGTGATGACAAATTTCACCATTATTTAACTCAACTTTCGCACATATAAAATTTTAACTTAATATAAAAACTTTGCGAAACAATATAATTGACAGAGGACAATTGACAGAGGACAGTGAAGGAGTATTTTTCTCCGCTGCACTACGAAAAATCTTTAATTTAAAAGAAACTCACGTTTTTTTGTTTCTAAGAAGTACTTTCTGAGCAAGCAATTATCTGAAAATCACAGATTTTAGAGCCTGCTTAAGAGATGTTTTGCATTAGCAAAACAAGCTTAAAAATAAATTAGTTTTCTGACGTAAGGAGGAAAACTCACCTTCATTGTCAACTGTCAACTGTCAATTGTCAACTAAAAAATATTGTTTCGTAATTTTTTTAAACTGCGAAAGTTGAGTTATTTAAACTTTGAACTTTCAAATAAATGAAATTAAAGCCTATTGAAGCGAAGCTTCAATGCTGATTACATTTTAGATTTTCTGAAGCTTTAGCGGAAGAAAATCATCCATAATTGTGCATTGTCAATTGTGAACTGTGAATTGAAAAGGTGGGTTGTTTATGGAAAAGATAAAAGAAGATTTTTATCATGACCTTCACGAAAAAAATAGAGATAGATTTTTAAAATTGGAAGCTAGAAAGTCAGAAATCATAGAAGATAGGAAAGATTTTGTCTGTTATAACTCCAAAGACAAAGATACAAAAATCAGATGTGAAGAAAATAGTGTTTCTGGAGCTGTTAGCCAGAGAGCATGTGTGTACTGTGGAGCCAGGGTAGTTCTAAATCCTATAACAGATGCTTTTCATCTAATACATGGACCAATAGGCTGTGCAGCTTATACATGGGATCTTCGTGGAAGTCTGTCAAGTGGTTCGGAATTATTTAGAAATAGTTTTTCTACAGATTTAAGTGAAACTGATGTTATATTTGGCGGTGAAAAAAAATTAAGGGCAGCTGTAGATGAAATAGTAAAAAGATTTCACCCCAAAGTTATATTCATATATGCAACTTGCATTGTAGGAGTTATCGGAGACGATGTAGATGCAGTCTGCAAGATGGCCGAAGAAAAATACAAAATAAGAGTAATACCTGTAAAGTCTCCTGGATTTTCAGGAAATAAATCTACTGGATATAGGGCCGCCTGTAATGCCATATTGAAACTTATAGGAAATAAAAAAAGTGAAAAAAAGCTAAATGGAATCAACTATCTTGGTGACTTTAATCTGGCAGGGGAAGTGTGGGTAGTAGAAAATTATTTAAAGAGAATAGGAATTGATATTGTTTCAAAACTCACAGGTGATGGAAAAGTTGATGAAATAGTAAAAGCACCTGGGGCAAAACTCAATATAGTTCAATGCGCAGGGTCTATGGGATATTTAGCTAAAAAGATGGAAGAACTATATGATATTCCATTTATAAAGACAAGTTTTGTAGGTCTTGAGGATACGGAAAATTCACTACTTCAGGTGGCACATCTTGTAGGAAATGAAGAAACTGTAAAAAAGGCAGAAAAACTCATAAAAGAAGAGGAAGAAAAGATACAACCTGAACTTGAATATTATAGGGGAAGGCTTCGAGGCAAAAAGGCTGCAATATATGTAGGGGGCGGCTATAAAGCTATATCACTTATAAAACAATTTAGGGATCTTGGGATCGAAACTGTAATGGTTGGAACCCAAACTGGAAAACCTGAAGATTATGAAATAATAAGACAGATTACAAGAGAAGGTACTGTAATACTTGATGATGCAAATCCTTATGAACTTGAAAGATTTATGGTTGAAAAAGGAGCAGATGTACTTGTAGGAGGAGTTAAGGAGAGACCTCTTGCATATAAACTTGGAGTTGCTTTTTGTGACCACAATCATGAGAGAAAACACATACTTGGGGGATTTCAAGGAGCTATAAATTTTGCTAAAGAAATAGATTTAACTGTAAATAGTCCTGTTTGGCAATATATTTAAATTTTATGGAGGGATGATGGAGATGAGCAATAAAAAATTGGTAAATGTAGATATAAACCCATGTAAAATGTGTATGCCTATGGGAGGAGTAATGGCATTTAAGGGAATAGAAAATAATATGGTAATTTTACATGGCTCTCAAGGCTGCAGCACTTATATCAGAAGACACATGGCCACCCACTACAATGAGCCTGTGGATATAGCATCATCTGCTCTTACGGAACAGGGTACTGTATATGGTGGAGCTGAAAATTTGAAAAAAGGCCTTAAGAATATGATTAAAATGTATGAACCTACTACTATCGGGGTAATGACAACTTGTCTTGCAGAAACCATAGGAGAGGATACAAAGAGGATAGTAGAAGAATTTTATAATGAAGAAAAAGATAACGAGAAGATTAAAAATATAAAGATAATAACCACATCTACACCAGGATATGGTGCTACCCAGGCAGAAGGCTACTTTCAAGTTTTAAAAAGCATTGCCCAGCAGGTCTGTGAAAAATCTGAAAGTACGGGAAAGTTAAATATAATATGTGCCAATTTAAATCCAGGAGATGTCAGAAATATAAAACAGATACTGGATGATTTTAAGATAGGATATACTATTTTACCGGATGTATCCAATACCCTTGATTCTGCACACAATGAAAAATATAAGAGAATTCCGTCTGGAGGCACTAAAATAGAAGATATTAAAAAGATGTCCGGTGCAGTAGGTACCATTGAAATGGGCATGACTGTATCAGATGATAAATCTCCTGGCACATATTTAAAAGATAAATTCAAAGTGCCCCTTTACAAATGCCCCATACCAATAGGCCTTAGAAATACCAATAAATTTATTGAACTTATATCTAAAATAACTGGCGTTTCAATACCCGATAAATACGTAGTTCAGAGGGGAAGATATTTAGATGCCATGGTTGATAATCACAAGTATACAGGTGAGGCAAGGATACTTTTATATGGAGAGCCGGAACTTGTATATGCAGTGTCAAGGCTTTGCCAGGAAAATGGAATATTAATAAAAATGATAGGGATGGGATCTAAAAATGAAAGGCTTAGAGAAAAATTAAAGGAAGAATTAAAAGTTCAAAAAGAGGACTGTATTGTTTTAGATGATACTGATTTTGGAACTATGGAAGATTATGCTGAGAAGCTTAAAATAAATTTAATTATAGGAAATTCAGATGGAAGAAGAATGGCACAAAAACTAAATCTTGAAATAATAAGAATAGGATTTCCTATCCATGATAGAGTTGGAGGACAGAGGCAGGTAATAACATCATATAGTGGATCTGCCTTTTTAATAGATTCTGTGGCAAATATTATGCTTTCACATACTCAAAATACCTACAGGGAAAAAGCTTACAATGATTTTTATGCACCTTTTTTAAAAATATCAGAAAAAGATCTCATACAATCTCCTGTTGATAAAACCTGTACACACCCTTGTTTTGGGGATAATGCATATAAATTTGCCAGAATGCATATACCAATAGCTCCAAAATGTAATATAAGCTGCAATTACTGCAGTAGAAAATACGACTGTGCAAATGAAAGTAGGCCCGGAGTAACAAGTGAAATTTTAAGCCCCAAAGAAGCTCTTGAAAAGTTTAAAATTGTTAAGAGTAAAATGAAAAACTTAACTGTAGTGGGAATAGCAGGCCCTGGAGATGCCCTTGCAAATTTTGATCAGGTTAAAGAGTCCCTAAAGCTTATAAGAGAATATTCTCCTGAAACTACTTTTTGCTTATCTACTAATGGACTTATGCTCCCATTTTATGCAAACGAGCTGGTACAGCTTGGTGTATCACATGTCACAGTTACAATAAATGCAGTAGATAGTAAAATAGGATCAAAAATATATAAGGAAGTAAACTATTTAGGACATAAATATAGTGGAGAAGAAGGAGCAGAAATACTTTTAAACAACCAGCTTACAGGACTAAAATATCTGTGCTCCAAAGACATAATATGTAAAGTAAATATAGTTATGCTCAAAGGAATAAATGACAATCATATAAAAGAAGTAGTGAAGAAAGTTAAAGAATGTGGAGCATATATGACAAATATAATGCAGATGATACCAGTTTCGGGAAGTGCATTTGAAGATCTGCCTCTTGTTTCCAATATAGAACTCAATGAAATGAGAAAAGAATGTGAGGTAAATATGAAACAAATGTATCACTGCAGACAGTGCAGGGCAGATGCCGTAGGAACTCTTTCAGAAGATCGTTCTATAGATTTTAGAAATGTAGGCTGTGCAAGCTGTCATGGTAAGAGTTCTGATAATAAAGTAGAAAAAGAGAAAATCTTTGAAAATACAGCTAAAAGCGAAAAATATAAGTTTGCAGTATCTTCTAAATCAGGTATTAATATAGATCAGCATTTTGGACACGCTACTGAATTTTATATCTATACCTATGACGATGGAACTATAAGATTTTTGGAAAAGAGAAATGTAGATAAATACTGCACAGGAGTATATGAGTGTGATGAACATGAAGATAAAATGGCAAAAATAATGAAAACCATAGGCGACTGTAATGCAGTGCTTGTACTTAGGGCAGGTGTTGAGCCAACAGAAAAATTAGAAAAAAGAGGAATAAAGGTTATTGAAATGTATGATTCTATAAATAAAGGTATAGTAAAAGCGGTAAAATTATTTATTTAGGTGCCTGTCACCACAGTGGGATGCATTTGCTCCCATTCGGTGACAGGCACCAAATAAATACCAAAATAAATAAATCCTATCATCAAAGCAAAAATATATGGTACAATATTCATATATTGCTAAACAAGGTAGGAGGTAATAAGTATATGAAAAGAAATGCCATAAAGGCAATAAGCACCACAGCTGTACTATCGCTGCTGATTTCACCTGCACTTCCTGTTACTTCTGTTAAAGCGGCAGCAGGGGAAGTTACAAAATTGTCTGGAGCAGATTGTTATGAAACGGCAGCTGCAGTTGCTTCACAAAATTGGACAAGTACTGATAATGTAATACTTGCTTCAGGTGAAGGATATGCAGATGCTATAAGTTCTGCGGTGCTTGCAAAACAATTGAAGGCACCAGTGCTTTTGACTGAAGCAAGGTCACTTAATTCCAATGCAAAGTCTGCACTGGATAAATTAAAGCCAAAAAATATTTATATAATAGGTGGAACTGCCTCAGTATGCCAGGAAACAAGAGATGAATTAATGAAAGAAAAGTATAATTTAATTGAATTAAGCGGAAATAATAGATATGACACTAATCTTGCAGTAGCTAAAGAGCTTGTAAAACTTGGAGCAAGTGCAGACAATGTAATGATGGTAGGTGGAGAAGGCTTTGCAGATGCTCTGTCTGCTGCACCTGTAGCAGCGGCCAAAGGTGAAATACTACTGCTTGGAGTAAATAACAGTGAGGCTATGGGTCCTATAACAAATTTTATAAAAAGTAATAATTCTAAGGTTACTGTTGTAGGCACACAAGCTTTGATAAATGATGCTACATATAAAAGTATAGGAGCTGTAAACAGGATATCTGGAGGAGCAGATAGATTTGCCACTAACCTAAATATATTAAATCAATTTGACAGTGAATTAAAGGCAGATAAGCTCTATATTGCAAATGCTACTGGTGATAAATATGCAGATGCGTTGATTGCAGCTTCTGTGGCTGGAACAAGTGCTGCACCTCTTGTACTTATTGGTGGACAGGACGACAGTAGTACTGCAAATGCAATGAATTATATTAAAAATAAAGCAGGAAAAACCACTGATTTAAACCTTATAGAAGAAAATGGAACAGTTTCTGATAAAACTGTATCTGATATAAATGCAGCAGCTTCAGGAAGTGTAGTTGAAAGTGCTACAGTAGGTTCTGTAACTACAAATGGACTTAATCAGGTAAAAGTTGTATTTAATACAGATGTGGACAAGGATTCTGCAGAGAGGGCTGCAAACTATGAAATAGACAGTGAAAACCTTGGTACTACAAACCAAACTCAAGCTAAAGCCACACTGCAGGAAGATAATAGAACAGTTATGATTACATTTAACCATCCGTTTACTCAAAATAAGGATGTGACATTTACAGTTAAAAATTCCATAACTACTAAAGATTCTGGAACTGTAATACCTAAATTTGAAAAGCAAATTACTTTTTCTACTACCAATGGTCCTACTTTGGATTCTGTAACGCCTATAGGAGGAAATAAACTAAGGGTAAAATTTTCAGAGCCAATTAAAATGGACAGCAGTAATTTGTCTTCTTTTAAAATAAACAGACAGAGTATAACTGGTTTTGGAATAAATACTTCTGATTCTGCTACTAAATTTAGAGATCAGTCTCCAGATGAAACTTGGGCAGATGGAGTAGATTTGTACTTTAATTCTCCACTTCCAGTAGGTGAAAATACTTTTACTGTACCAAACGGGGAAGCTGGAGACAAATTCAGTGATGCAGTTAGTTTACCAATTAGCAGTTGTTCAAAAGATTTTACTGTAAATTCTCAGACGGGAAATCCAGAGATTCAAACTGTAACTACTAACAATGTAGATACTATTTATGTAAAATACAACAGGCCTATGGATCAGGAGACAGCTCTTGAACCAAGCAATTACAAGATAAATGGAACTACAGTTAGTGTAGATGATTCTTATGTAACTTTTGATACAGGTTCGGGAGATACTATAGTAAAAATAACAAAAGTCGGTGATTTACTTAAATCAGGAGAAAATACACTTACTGTAAAGGCAAATATTATGGATACCTTTGCAAATTATATAAATGAGTCTACTGTAAATTTCTATGTAGGTGGTGATACGACTGAACCTACTATAACTTCTGCCAGCATTTTAGATGAAGATACTATAAGAATTAAATTTAATAAAGATGTTTCAAGAAGTTATGCTGAAAACAAAGCAAACTATACTGTACTTGATTCTTCAGGAGCTAGTTTAAATTATGAAATTGATGAAATAAATGCAGTAACTGTAGATGGAAATAACAATAGAACTTTTGATATAAAGTTTAAAGGCGATGACCTTAAAGGTTCAAAATATACATTGACTGTAAAGAACATAATTGATACAGAGTCAACTCCAAATATAATGAATGATTATACAGCTACTTTATCTGGTATGGATGATGAAGGTGTAAGTGTAACTAAAATAGTTAGAAGAGCAGATAATTCACATGCTGTAGCAATATTTTTTAGTAAAGCTATGAATACCGATTCTCTTCAAAATTCTGCAAATTATGTATTTAAGGATGGATATGGAAATCTTAGAAGCCTGCCTTCAAATGCTACCATAAGTCCGGCACAGGATAATAAAAGTGTAACTATAGAGTTCCCTTCCAGATATACTATAGGCTATGGGACAGATGGTTCTAGTGTAGTTCAAATGGGAGTAAAAGATGTTAAAGATGCAGATGGAAATCCATTAGACTTGAGGTCTTATATGGCACAGGTAGATTTAAATGATGATGAGGACGGACCAAAACTTGTGGCAGGTACTGCCCAGATGACTTTTGTAGGTAATGATATAGATGTTAAGGTATCACTTTCAAAAACACTTGATATTTTATCCTTAAATGACTTCAGGGTAGCAGGTTATGCTCCTGACAGCGGATTTGTAAGTGGAAATGATGTAACACTTATATACAGAGCAGGAATTAAAAATAACCAGAAGATAAATGCTATAAAAAATTCTGGAGAAAGCACTAATTTGAGTGTAGAAAATACCGTTTCTGTAGACGCAGCAGGATGTAATATACAATCAGGTTCAACTGAAGTATATGTACCACCTATAACTAATCAAGATATGTGGTCTATTGGCTATTCTGGTATGAGTACTGTAAAAGTAGTTTTTAATCAGCGTATTGACGATGACCTTGTTACGTCCTATAAAGATGATTTCTTGTTTACGAATAGAAAAACAGGACAGGAATTGACACCTATTTCAGTTTGGGTGGATGATAAGAGTGTTGTTTATAGATTTGATAATAGTACATTTCAAAATGGCGATGAAATTTTGGTACGTGCCAACAGCGATAGTTCTAAGATAAATATAAGAAGTGAAAAACACAATACTTCAGGGTATACAGTTTATACTCCATCTGATACTGATATTTCAGGTAAGGTTGTAACAGCAGGAGAGTAGAAGAAAAAGGTCAGACCATTGATATTTAAATATCAATGGTCTGACCTTTTTATAATTACTCTTGCTGATAGCTAGTTAAAGCATTTTCAAGTCTTGTATCTAAATCATCTATTCCGTTATTTCCATCTTCAATATTTGAGAGATATCCTCCACTATTTCCCATGCTTTCAAGTGCATTAGTAGCCTCTTCTAATTTATCTATATCCATATTGTCCAGTGCATCTTTCATTTCAGTGAATATATTGAGACAATTAGTTGTATATTGCATAGTTATGTCTACATAATTGATTTGCGTGTTTATATTACTTAGGTATTGGTTATTGTAAGCTTCTAACCCATTAGGTACTGAAAGGCTTGAAACTTCAGTTTTAAGTGTTGTAAGATCACTTTTGTAAGAGGATAAATAAGAATTACCCTGATTGAATAAGGTGATTAATTGCTCTATATCTGTTGATAAATCCTGTGCTGTCGATGCAGAAGAAATAGCTAATCTTATATCAGTTGTCTTATTATATACATCTTCCATCTGCTTTGAAACGGAAGTTGTTTTATCCTTATAGGACTCACAGTAGCCTTTTAAAGAATTTATATAGTATATCTCAGCTTGAGGTATTAATGAAGTTGATTTTAGTAAATATTCTATAGACAAATCTACAGAACCAAGTCCTCCTAAAAGGTATATATTCTTATATTCTTTCTCGTCTATATAGTTTTTTTGATTTGATATATCTCTGCCGTCTGTCAACATTATAGGTGCGCTTAATTTAGAAGCTATTGCACTTCCAGACAGTGCATCTGGGAAATTTGAACCATTTGCTAATACTGTCGAGTTTGAATTTGAATTAAAATATTTACATATACTTAATGAAGTATCATATCTAGTTTGTCCACCTATTCTTGTTATGTTGCTATCTGTTAAAGATGGTACAATATTTTTTATTTCATTTACTACGTTATCATTTACTGAAGAAGTACCACCTATTACATATATTTTAGATGGTTCAATACTTGAAATAACGTCCTTATTGTCTTCAGCAAGTTTCCCATTATCTATCATAAATATAGGATATTTGTAACATGCAGCTACACTGGACACGCTAAGGGCATCTGCAAACCCCCATCCATTCGTAATAACTAATGGAGTACCCTTTGCAACATTCATAGAATTAATTATTGATTTGTTGGTTTCAAATCTGTTGCTCCCACCAAATCGTGTAATATTTTCGTATCCGAGACTTTTTACATAGTCTATAAAATCATCACTTACTGAAGAAGTACCACCTAATATATAAATATTTCCATCCTTATTTAGATGGTTCTTTATGTAATCTACTGCATTTGAGGAATTTTTAAAGTCATCATTTAGTAAAATTATTGGAGCATTATATATCTTTGAAAGTACACTTCCACCTAAAGCGTCAGGGAAATCCTTACCGCTAGCTACTATTACGTTTTGAACCTTTCCACTTTCAAAGAACTCTGCAATTTTTTCAGAAGTTTCATATCTATTGTTTCCTGCGAGTCGTGTTACATTATACGTAGTTTTAGCATAGGTAGTACTTGACATACCCAATACTATAGCCGCTGTTGCAGCTATTCCTAGTATTTTTTTCACTATCCTTTCATCTCCCTTTAAAATACATATACTTTAATTCTAACATAAAGTTACAAAAAAACCTACAAGAAAAATTTGACTAGATTTGTAATTTAAACAAAACCGTAGGTTAACTTTACCATGGAAATATAAATATAATTGTGATAGAATTAGTTATTATTGAAATGTTATATTTTTAAAGAAAATAATTTAATATATGGAAGGAGGAAAAAATGAATAAAATTAAGATAATGGCACTTACAGCTGCACTAATTCTTTGTACAAGCACCGTAGCTTTTGCGGCAGGAAATACCTTGGATATAGATAGCTTGATTAATACTGCAATTGAAAATTCCTATGATGTTAAAAGTGCAGATATTTCAATAAAACAGGCACAGAATTCCTATAAAACTGATACAAATAATGCAAGTTCTTATGCTGAACAGTTGGCTAAAAACAGGGCAACTTTAGATAAATATAGTAGGCTACAACTAATGGAAAAAATAAGCAGCAGTCAACAGCAAGATAAATTTTCTGAATATAAATACACTCAAATAAAAGCTGTAGCTGAAAATCAAGTAAACCTATCTGCTTATACTCAATATACATCAATCATGAATGATAAAGATGCAGTAGATTTAGAAAATCAAAAATTTAGTAATGCTCAGGAACAATATGATAGTGCTAAGCTTAAATTGAGCATTGGAATTATATCACCTTCAGATGAAAAAAAAGCCGAATCAGATTATTTAACAGAAAAAAATCAACTCAAAAAAGCTCAGAGACAGTATAATTCAGATATTCAAAGTTTAAATAAAATTGCGGGAATTGATATAAATACACAGTATGATGTTCTTCTTAAAGATAAGCTTACTGAGTCACCTTATATAAGAGCTTACAATGATTATTTAAATGATGCTCTTAAAAATAGGGTAGAGATTTTAGTCGGTGAAAAAAATATAGAACTACAGAAGTTTAAATATGATGTTGTAGATGGTGTATTTCCAGAAAAACAAAGTGTTCCAAATAGGCTTGCTCAGGCCAATATAGACAATGCATCAGACAGTTTAGAAATTGAAAAATTAAACATAACTTCAGAGATAAATAGTTTATATAATGATCTTCAAGTTAAGACCAGGACACTTGGAGCAAAAAAAGATGCATTAAAATTAGCACAGATTAATTTTAATACTGCACAGGTAAGATATAATGTAGGGGTACTCAGCAGGATAGATTTTGATACCCAGGCTGCTAATTTAAAAAGTGCACAAAATAATTTGAAATCTGCAGAGAGAAGTATATGGATGGCACAGCTTAAATTGCAATTAGCTTGTGGTATAGGAAATGATACTTCCGGTGTATCTAAATAGATATGAGTTTCCATATTGAAGGGAGGAAAAAATGAGAACTAGATTAAGTATAATAATAGGATTGACATTGGCTTTAAGCACAGGTAGTATATGTTTTGCAGCAAGTACTGGAACATCTACACCAGTTAATAGTACAATAACACCTACGAATAGTATTGTAGGAGATGCTACCCTTACTTTAGATCAGGTGCTTAATGATATAGAAAAAAATAGTGTGTCAATTCAAACTAAAGAACAAAAAATACTACTATATCAAAGGCAATTTGATAGGGACACTATGAATGCAACCGTTATAAAAAATAGTGGTACAAGCCAGGTTAATTATCCGAATGGACAGTATCTAAACGTAAAACTTGCTACAGATATACTTCCAAGGTCAGATGAACAAAATATAAAGGATGCAAAACATGATAAGGATGATTCACTGCAAAATTTGAAATTTTCTACAGAACAGCAGTATTTGAATGCCCTTACTAATGAGGATCAGATAAACACTATTAATGATCAGATAAAGAACATGGATGAACAGATTGCCCAGACTAAGGTGAAAATAGCAAATGGACAGCTTACAAATAATGACTTGGAATCTTTGGAGGTTCAAAAAACTCAGATTGAAGCTTCCTTAAACCAACCAAAGGCACAGCTTCAACAAAATTTATTGACTATTAAACAAACAATAAATATGAATTTTGATGGAAATTTGACTCCGGTTTCAACTGAAAAGTCCTTTGCAAAATATGATGACAGCAATATAGAGGATAAGATTAATAAGGCAGTTGATAATAATTACAACATATCAAAAATAAATAACAATTTGGATATACTTAGGGCAGAAGAAGATATATATAAGAAATATGCTTATGATGATGATTCCGGGGCAATAAGTACTTCGCTCAGTATTCAAGATCTTGAAAATAGTCTTGATAGTGCGAAGTTAACTATTAAAACTAATTTATGGAATGGTTATTACGGTTTAAAAAATTTAGAGGATGCAGTAGAAACTGAAAATGCAAAAGTTGCAAGTGCACAGTCAAACTATGATACTATAGCAGCTAAGGTTCAGCAGGGAGTCGCTATACAACTTCAGGCAGATTCTGCAGCTCTTTCACTTAAAAGTGAAAAAATTAATTTAAAAAATGCCATAAACAATTATATGGTAGGAGTAGAACAATTTGAATATAATTTAACACAATAATTCTTATTTTTGTAGAATTTTATTTTGAAACTATGTTGGACATGATTCAGCATAGTTCTTTTAACATATAATTAAATTTTTATTAAAATAAATAGAAATACTATAAAATAAGATTGTATATGATAAAATGAGATTTGAAATAATTATATGGGGAGTGATAATGTGAAATTTAGTTTTAAAAAACTGGGGATACTTGCTCTAATTTTGACTTTAGGTATGTCTTTAGTAGCTTGTTCTTTTGGGAAACAGGATGTACATGAGAGTAAAAAGAGCGAGGTAAATACTACAATAAAGACGGATGCTGACAAGACTGCCCAGCTTAAGAAAGAAAAAGCAATATCTGATGGACAAGTATATGTGCAAAATAACAGAGCAATAGCTACTATGCTAATTAAAAGCGGTGTTAGTGATAAGGAAGCCAAAGATCTTGCACAAAAATATGGTCAGGATTTAAAGAAAAAGTACAAAAATATGGAAGTTAGAGTTATGGCTGTAAGAGATAATAAGAATATAGTAAATTTGACTATAAAGTAATAATATGTTTAAGTTAAGAACTTAACTTTCGCAGTTTAAAAATATTGCGAAGCAATATTTTTGAGAGGACAGAGGACAATTGACAGAGGACAGTG
>DAISLB010000023.1:0-32349 GCA_036820645.1 Clostridium sp. | reverse complement strand
ACTGCAGAGAATTTTTAAACAGCATAAGATAAAATACTTTGTAGGTGATGGTATAGCTAATGTAGAAGTTAAAGATGATACAGTAACTGCTACATTAAGCAGCGGAAAAGTTTTGGAAGCTGAAACACTTCTCATAGCAGTAGGAAGAAGAGCTTATACCGAAGGGTTAGGTACAGATGATATAGGTATTAAAAAAGATGAAAAAGGAAGAATAATTGTAAATGAATATTTAGAAACTAATGTAGAAGGAGTTTATGCAATAGGTGATCTAATTCCTACTGCAGCTCTTGCACATGTAGCTTCAAGAGAAGGTATTGTAGCTGTTCAAAATGCAGTTTTAGATAAAAAGAAGAAAATGAGTTACAAAGCAGTACCTGGCTGTACATTTGTAGAACCAGAAATAGCTTCTGTAGGTATGAAGGAGAAAGATGCTCAAAAAGCAGGAATTCAATATAAGATTGGAAAATTTGATTTTAGAGGACTTGGAAAGGCTCAAGCTATGGGTAAATTCCAAGGATTCGTAAAAATTATTACAGACGAAAAGGACGTAATAATTGGAGCTGCTATTGTAGGAGATAGAGCAACAGATATGATTTCAGAACTTGGTGTTGCTTGTGAACTTGGTTTAACAGCAGAACGAGTTGGTGAAGTTATTCATCCGCATCCAACTTTGTCTGAGGCAATGATGGAAGCTCTTCATGATGTACACAAACAATGTGTTCATTCTGTTGAATAAAATTGTTTAATATGTATAGGGCTCTTTTGCCCTATACATATTATATAGATGTTTTCTACATAAGAGGTATAAAATTTATAATAGGTTTTTTATAAGTAATCTGAAACACAGCAATATAAGGAGGTTGTACTATGGGATATAAAATAGCTGTAGCAGGTAAAGGTGGTACCGGCAAAACTACCTTGACAGGCCTTTTAATAGACTATTTGGTTAAAAAAAACAAAGGGCCTGTTTTAGCAGTAGATGCTGATGCAAATTCTAATTTAAATGAAGTACTTGGAACAGACATTGAAGAAACTATTGGACAAATAAAAGAGGACGTAAATAAAAAATCACTTGCAGGAAACAATTTCCCTGGAGGTATGATGAAAGCAGATTATTTAAAATATAAATTAAATGCGTCAGTAAGTGAAGGAGATGGTTATGACCTTATCGTTATGGGGAGATCCCAGGGACCAGGATGTTATTGTTATGTTAATGGAATACTTAAAGCACAAATAGATTCACTTTCTGGTAATTATAATTACATAGTAGTTGATAATGAAGCCGGAATGGAACACTTGAGTAGAAAACTTATAGATCCTATTGATACCCTATTTCTGATAAGCGATTGCTCTAGAAGAGGTATACAGGCCGTTGGAAGAATAAAACAGTTAGTTGCTGAATTAAAATTAAAAGTTGGCCAAATTTTTCTTATAGTAAATAGAGCTCCAGAAGGTAAATTCAAGTCAGGAATAGAAGAAGAAATAAGAAAACAAGAACTGGATTTAATAGGAGTTGTGCCGATGGACCCTATGGTCTATCAATTTGATGCAGATGGAAAACCATTAGTAGAGCTGCCAAATGATTCTTCATGCAGAAAAGCATTGAATGAAATATTGTCAAAAATTCAATTTGAAAATTAAATTAAGGAGGCATACATTATGTTTAAAAAACCAACACCAAAATTTTCAGGCAAAATTGGTGAAGTTGAAATTGGAACAGGAGAAAAAGCATTAAAATTAGGAGGAGAATCAGTATTGCCATTCTATACTTTTGATGGAGATACAGGAAATAGCCCAAAAGTTGGTATGGAAATTTTAGATGTATATCCAGAAGATTGGATAGATCCTTTAAAAGACATATACAAGGATGTCGCAAAAGACCCTGCTAAATGGGCACAATTTGTAGAAGAAAAATATAGTCCAGATTTTATATGTTTGAGGCTTATAAGCGCTGATCCAAATGGTGCAAATGCTTCACCAGAGGATTGTGCTAAAAAAGTTAAAGCAGTAGTTGAAGCTATAAAAATTCCATTAGTAGTCTCAGGTACAGGAAATCATGAAAAAGATGCAAAATTATTTGAAAAAGTTGCTCAAGAAACTGAAGGACACAACATACTTTTAATGTCTGCAGTAGAAGATAATTATAAGACAGTAGGAGCTGCAGGTGTATTAGCTTATAACGATAAGGTTGTAGCTGAATCTTCAGTTGATATAAACCTTGCAAAGCAGATAAATATTTTAATAAACCAACTTGGAATAGACAACACAAAATTTATAGACAACATAGGTTCTGCAGCAGGTGGATATGGCTATGAATATGTTATATCAACTTTAGACAGGGTAAAACTTGCAGCACTCGGACAAAATGATAAAACTCTTCAAATTCCTATAATAACTCCAGTTTCTGCTGAAGCTTGTAAAGTAAAAGAAGCAATAAATACAGAGGAAGATGCACCAGAATGGGGAAGCCAGGAAGACAGAACAATTTCTATGGAAGTTGCAACAGCATCAGGAGTATTAGCATCAGGAACCGATGCTGTAATATTGCGCCATCCAAAATCTGTAGAAGTAATTAAAAACTTTATTAAAGAATTATTAGGTTAATTAAAATTTATACTGGGATTAAATAAGGAGGATTAAAAATGGCTTTAACAGGATTAAATATATTTAAGTTAACACCAAAAAAGAATTGTAAGGATTGCGGTTTTCCTACTTGCCTAGCTTTTTCAATGAAAGTAGCAGCAGGAGCTGTAGAAATAGGAAAATGTCCTCATATGAGTGGCGAGGCAATGGAAAAATTAGCTGAAGCTACTGCACCACTTATGAAGACAATAACTATTGGTAAGGGAGATAATGAATATAAGTTAGGTGGAGAAACTGTTTTATTCCGTCATGAGAAAACTTTTGTAAATAGAAATAGATTTGCAGTTGCATTTTCCGATAGTATGGATGATGCAGAAGTAGATGCTAAGATTCAACATATAAAAGATGTAGATTATGTTAGAATCGGTGAACAAATGAAAGCTGAATTTGTTGCCATAAAATATGCAGGAAATAAAGACAAATATCTTGCTTTAATAAACAAAATAAAAGCAAGTGGATTAAAAGTAGCTTATGCTTTAGTTTGTGAAGATGCAGCAGTAATGAAAGAAGCTCTTCCATTAGTTAAAGATGAAAATCCACTAGTCTATGGAGCTAATAAAGATAACTTCAAAGAAATGGTTGAACTTGTAAAAGGAGATAAATTAGCATTAGGCGTAAAGGCAGATGGATTGGAAGCTCTTTATAGCTTAGTAGAAGAAATACAAACATTAGGATACAAAAACTTAGTACTTGATCCAGGTTCAAAATCAATTAAAGAAACTTTTGAAAACACAGTTCAAATAAGAAGAATAAATATTCAAGGACAAGATAGAACTTTTGGATATCCTTCTATATTATTTTTAGATGAACTTACTAAAAATGATAAATTTATGGAAGTAGCTTTATCTACATTATTTACTTTGAAATATGGTTCATTGCTTGTTTTAAGTGATATGGATTATGCAAGAGCACTTCCTCTTTATGGTATAAGACAAAATGTATTTACAGATCCTCAGAAACCAATGACAGTTGATCTGGGTATACACGGAATAAATAACCCAGATGAAAACTCACCAATATTATGTACTGTTGACTTTGCTCTTACTTACTTCTTAGTTTCAGGTGAAGTTGAAAGATCCAAAGTTCCAGTATGGATGGTTATACCAGATTCAGGTGGATATTCCGTTCTTACATCTTGGGCTGCAGGTAAATTTACTGGCAGTGTAATAACTGATGCAATAAAGAAATCTGGAATAGAAGAGAAGACTAAGAACAGAACTCTTATAATTCCAGGAAAAGTTGCAGTACTAAAAGGTGAATTAGAGGAAAGTCTTCCAGATTGGAACGTAGTAGTTGGAACTACAGAAGCTATGTTTATTCCTAAATTCTTAAAAGAGTTAACTTCAAAATAAAATTTTATAAGTAAAAACAGGCAATAATTTTAAATTTTAAATTATTGCCTGACAATATAAATTAATACTAGTTTATAAAGATTAAGGTAAATAGGAGGTCATCTGAACATGGATAAATTTATGATCATAGGTGAAAGAATTCACTGCATATCTCCAACCATAAGAAAGGCTATAGAGGAGAGGAATCCTGAACCAATATTTAAAAGAGCAAAAGAGCAATTGGATGCAGGAGCTAATTATCTAGATTTTAACATAGGACCAGCAGGAAAAGATGGAGAAGAGATAATGCAGTGGGGTGTTAAAGCTATTCAAAATGAATTTGACAATGTACCATTAGCGCTTGATACAACAAATAAGAAGGCTATAGAGGCAGGACTTAAAGTTTATAACAGAGAAAAAGGAAAACCTATCATAAATTCTGCAGATGCAGGAGAAAGAATTGGAAATATAGACTTAGCTGCAGAATATGATGCTATGACTATAGCACTTTGTGCAAAAGAAGGAATAACAAAGGACAATGACGAAAGAATAGCATATTGTACAGAAATGCTTGAAAAAGGTATGGGTCTTGGAATGGAGCCTACAGATTTACTGTTTGATCCACTGTTTTTAGTAATAAAAGGTATGCAAGATAAACAAAAAGAAGTATTAGAGGGTATTAAATTAATAAGTGATATGGGTCTTAGAACTTGCTGTGGATTAAGTAATATTTCAAATGGAGCACCTAAGACAATAAGGCCAATAATGGATGCAACTTTTGCAGCTATGGCAATACAATGTGGTCTTACTTCTGCAATAATGAATCCATGTGATAAGAGATTAATGGAGACAATAAAGACCTGTGATGTTATAAATAATGCTGTTTTATATGCAGATTCTTACTTAGAGTTATAATATTTTAAATTAGGAGGGGCTAAAAATGAATTTATTTCAAACTATATTCACTGGTTCAAAGCAAGCTTTAGCAGCCGCTGAAGGCATAGTTAAGCAGGCTGTTGACGAAAAAGGTAGAGATTATAAAGTAGCATTTCCTGATACTGCATATTCACTACCAGTAATTTTTGCAGCTACAGGAAAGAAGATAACTAATGTAGGCGAATTAGAGGGTGCATTAGATATAGCAAGAAGTTTGATAGTTGAGGAAGAAATGCTTGATAAGGCTTTAAATTCAGGACTTGCAACAGCTGTTGCAGCAGAAATTATAGAAGCTGCAAAATATGTGCTTTCAGATGCTCCTTATGCAGAACCATGTGTAGGATTTGTATCTGATCCAATAATTCGTTCCCTTGGTGTACCACTTGTTACTGGAGATATACCAGGAGTAGCAGTTGTATTAGGAGAATGTCCAGATGTAGATACTGCAACTAAAGTTATAAAGGATTATCAATCCAAAGGTCTTTTAACATTCCTAGTTGGAAAAGTAATAGATCAGGCAATAGAAGGAAAAGTTAAAATGGGACTTGACCTCAGGGTTATTCCACTTGGATATGATGTTACATCTGTAATTCACGTTGTAACTGTAGCTATAAGAGCTGCTCTCATATTCGGAGGAATTAAGGGTGGTCAGTTACAGGAAATGTTACAATATACAGCAGAAAGGGTTCCTGCTTTTGTAAATGCTTTTGGACCACTCAGCGAGCTTATAGTTTCAGCTGGTGCAGGAGCTATAGCACTTGGATTCCCTGTAATAACTGATCAGGATGTAACAGAAGTTCCTACATTATTGTTAACTCAAAAAGATTACGATAAAGTTGTTAAAACTTCATTAGAAGCTAGAAAGATAAAGATAAAGATAACTGAGATTCCAATTCCAGTTGCTTTTGCAGCAGCATTTGAAGGTGAAAGAATAAGAAAGAATGATATGCTTGCAGAATTTGGTGGAAATAAGACTAAGGCTTGGGAATTAGTTATGAGTGATGATCCTGGTTCAATTGAAGATCATAAGATAGAAGTTATAGGACCGGATATAGATACTATAGATAAGGCTCCTGGAGTAATGCCTCTTGGAATATTTATTAAAGTAGGCGGAGCTAATATGCAGAAGGATTTTGAGCCAGTGCTTGAAAGAAGACTTCATTATTTCTTGAACTATATAGAAGGTGTAATGCACGTTGGTCAGAGAAATATTGCTTGGATAAGAATAGGTAAGGAAGCTTTTGAAAAAGGGTTTAGATTAAAACATTTTGGAGAAGTAATATATGCTAAAATGTTAGATGAATTTGGTTCAGTTGTAGATAAATGTCAAGTAACTATGATAACTGATCCAGATAAAGTTCAAGAATTGGAAGACAAATATGCTACACCAAGGTATGCAGAAAGAGATGCAAGACTTGAGTCTCTAATTGATGAAAATGTAGATACATTCTATTCATGTAATCTGTGTCAATCCTTTGCTCCTGCACATGTATGTATAGTAACTCCTGAAAGACTTGGACTTTGCGGTGCAGTTTCATGGCTTGATGCTAAAGCTACACTTGAATTAAATCCAACAGGACCATGCCAGGCAGTTCCAAAAAAAGGTTTGGTTGATGAAAATGCAGGTATATGGGAAGAAGTAAATGAAACTGTTTCAAAAATTTCCCAAGGAGCTGTAAATAATGTTACATTGTATAGTATATTACAAGACCCAATGACTTCTTGTGGTTGTTTTGAGTGTATTACAGGTATAATGCCAGAAGCAAATGGTGTTGTAATAGTAAACAGAGAATACGCATCATCAACTCCTCTTGGAATGACATTTGGTGAACTTGCATCTATGACAGGTGGTGGAGTTCAGACTCCAGGATTTATGGGACACGGCAGACCATTTATAGCTTCAAAGAAATTTATGAAAGCTGAAGGCGGAATTGGTAGAATAGTTTGGATGCCAAAAGAATTAAAAGACTTTGTTGCAGAAAGATTAAATAAGACAGCGAAGGAATTATATAATATAGATAATTTTGCAGATATGGTCTGTGATGAAACTATAGCTATAGAATCTGAAGAAGTATTAAAATTCTTGGAAGAAAAAGGTCACCCTGCACTTACAATGGATCCAATAATGTAGTAAAATTTTTAAGTACTTAAGTGATAGTGACAGGATGAACTGTCACTATTGTTTTAGTAAGTCAAGTTGAGAGTGTAAGTCTGGAATTTGTATAAACTTTTTATTCATCCAATTATAAAAAAATTTTGATTTATAAAGGAGTGTTATTTATGAATTTTCCAAAAGAATTAAAGTATAGCAAAGAACACACATGGGCAAAGATTGAAGGAGATACAGCACTTATAGGTATAAGCGATTTTGCACAGGATCAACTTGGAGAGATATTGTTTGTAGAAATGCCAGATGTAGAAGATGAAATTACTCAAGGAGTTTCTCTTGGAGTTGTTGAATCATCTAAAAAGGCTTCAGATGTAATATCTCCATTATCTGGCGAAGTACTGGAAATTAACGAAAAGCTAGATGATGAACCAGAATATATAAATGAAAATGCTTACGATGCATGGATAGTAAAAATAAAAGTAAAGGACGGCGGAGAGGTTAAAAACCTAGTAGATGCTTCCGAATATGAAGCAGGTTTGAAATAAATTTTTAAATAAATAAGGTTACTTTTCACAAGGAGGTATTTGCAAAATATGGTAAAGGTTAAATTTACTCCATACAACAAAGAAATAGATGTCTCAGAAGGACAAAATCTACTGGAGACTATTAGAGATGCAGGCGTATTTATAGACACTCCATGTAATGGAAGTGGGTCCTGTGGAAAATGTAAAGTCAAGATAACAAGTGGAAATGTTATATCAGAAAGCAGCAGACATATTACGGAATCGGAAAAAAAGGAAGGATATGTGCTTGCCTGTCAGTGTAAGGTTAAAGAAGACATAGTAGTAGAAATACCAGACACGGCATCTTCTTCAATGCATGGAATGAAAATAGAGGATTTCTCAAGTAAGAGAGAAAATGAAATTTTTGAGAGAGCTAAAAATCAAATATTAAAATGTGGTATGGAATTTAAAACTTATGTAAGGAAGGACTATTTGGAATTAGATCCTCCTAATTTAAATGATAATATATCCGATTTTGAAAGATTAAAAAGGCATATTAAAAATCATTTAAATTGTAACAATGTATTTTGTAGATTACCCATATTAAGAAAAATACCTCAACTTTTGAGAGAGGCAGATTTTAAAGTAACCATAACTCATATACCTAGGGGAATAGGTAAAACTACAATTATTGATATAGAAAAAGGGGATACAACAGATAAGATTTATGGAGTAGCAGTGGATATTGGCACTACATCTGTGGCAGCGTGTTTGGTAGATTTATACAATGGCGAATTAATTGCAAAAGCCTCATCTGGAAATGCTCAAATAAAATATGGGGCAGATGTTATAAACAGAATAATATATTCCACTAAAGGTAACGGACTACAGGAATTGAATCATGCAGTAATACAGGAGACTATAAATCCCCTCTTAAATAAGATGTATATGGATTCAGGAATAAGAAAGGAACAAGTGGTATCTTTTATTACGGCTGGTAATACAACTATGTCTCATCTTTTTTTAGGGCTGTATTCAAATTTTTTAAGAATGGATCCATATATACCTGCTTTTGTTAAAACTCCTTTTATAAAAGCTTCTGAGCTGAATATAGAAGTTAATCCTGAAACATTTATATATTTGATTCCTTGCGTAGCAAGCTATGTAGGGGGAGACATAACTGCAGGTATATTGTCTTCAGGAATGTGGAATACTGAGGAAAATATACTATTTATAGATTTAGGAACAAATGGAGAGATTGTATTTGGAAACAAGGAATATCTGATGACTTGTGCTTGTTCTGCAGGACCGGCTTTTGAAGGTGGAGAAATAAGCTGTGGAATGAGGGCATCAGGAGGTGCCATAGAAAAAATTAAAATAGGTAGCGACTATGAACCTATAATTAGTGTTATAGGTAATGAAAAACCTCTTGGAATATGCGGATCAGGTATTATAGACTTAATATGTTCAATGATGTTTGCAGGAATTATTGATAGAAAGGGCAAGATAATAAAAGACTTAAAAACTAATAGAATTAGGTTTGATGAGAATGGTATTGGAGAATATATTTTAGTTTTTAAAGAACAATATGATTTAGATAGAGATATTAGTATAACAGAAGTAGATATAGACAATTTCATCAGGGCAAAGGCAGCAATTTATTCTGGAATTACTACACTTTTAAATAACATGGGAATGGATTTTACCATGATTGATAAAGTTTATATAGCAGGAGGTATAGGAAATAGCTTAAATATAGATAATGCTGTAAAGATAGGAATGCTGCCTGATATAGATCAGCACAAGATAAATTATATAGGTAATAGTTCTCTTATGGGATGTTATCTGACACTGATGAGTGAGGATGCAAGACATAAATTAGAGGAAATAGCGACTCAGATGACCTATGTAGAACTTAGTGTAGATCCATTATATATGGATCAGTTTGTATCAGCTTGTTTCCTGCCACATACGGATATAGAAAAATTTCCTACTGTTAAAAAACTTTTAGATAAATCTCTTTAGTCATATTGAAATTAATATGTTGCCATTTCATCGTTATGTTATTTTAATAATATAGTAAAAGGGGTATACTTAAATTGAAAGTTGATTTTTAACTTAGGGTAAACATTTATTCTTATATTAGATTGAGCTAGTACTTTACCTGATATAAGAATTAGTACTCTGTTTATATGTAAAATTTAAGAGGAGGTAATTAAATATGTGTGAATCAACAGCTTATTTGGTAACACCTGAAGGTGAACGTAAAATTATGGATTATGTAGTAGATATAGTTCCAAAAGAAAATGGTAAGTTATCATTGACAGACATTTTAGGGGAAGAAGAGATAATAGAAGGAATATTAAAAGAAGTAAGACTTTTGGAGCATAAAATTGTAATAGAAAAAGCAATATAGCTATTGTATAAGGAGGTACTAAAATGAACAATGAACATGAATGCCACCATCATCATGACGATACAACTCATACTCATGAACATTATCATGATGGTATAGCCCATACTCATGAACACACGCATGTTCACGATGATGATCACCATCATACTCATGAAATGTTAAATGGTGATAAAAATAAAGAAGAGAAGACATTAAAGATACTTTTAGGCCATTGGATAGAGCATAATAAATCTCATGAAGAAGGATTTTCAGAATGGGTAGATAAAGCAAAAAATATGGGAAAAGTAGAAACCTCACAGTTTATTGAAAAGGCAATTGAATTTATGAAACAGGCTGACAACATGTTGGAAGAAGCAGAAAAGCATATGGTATAGCTTGGAGATTAAGTTGTTTAAATCAATATATACCATCTACGGAATAATTTATCCGATGACTACCCACTCTAATACTCCCACGCACTCTGTGAAAGCGACTATCACCAAATCAAAGATTTGGGATATCTGCTTTTCTCCAAGTAGGAGTAAAGAGTGGGTTACGTCCCTGGATAACGATGTCTTAGCATCAGGTGGAGTTAAAACTCTATCTGATGCTAAGAACTCTGTTTATATAATATTTACAAAGTTAAAAGAGGAATTATGCTATTTATTTTTGGAGGGGTGTAATAGATGTACAAAAATAATATAGAAAAAAAACCAAAGGATGAAATACCCTATGATCACTATAGAAGTGTATTTAAAAATTTTAAACCTGAATTAATGGCAAAAAATACGGGGTGTGTGTACAATGAATCCAGAGGAGAAATAGAAGTAAAATTAATGAAAAAAAATGTAATAGTGAAATATCCTTCCGGTGAGGTCCTTAATGGGGATGGTTCTGAAATAGAAAAATATCCTCCTAAGACTTTAATTTTAAGATATTTAATGCAGGGCAAAGGAGTAGGACCTTCTGATAAATATATAACATATAGAGAAGTAGATGGCGGAAATGTGTATTATAGTAATTTTTATGGGAGGTGTTTATTAAGATTATCTAAAACTTTTGGAAACAATATAAACAAATTTAAAGAAGTGTTTAAAAATTTAGGAGCTCAAGAAGTAAGCATGGGGGATGCTGCTTATAAATTTAGATTTTTAAACAATATATATGTTATTTTTGCATTATGGGAAGGAGATGAAGAATTTACACCTTCCTCACAGATACTATTTAATAGTAATGTGCCCTTTTACTTTACTGCTGAAGATTTAGCAGTAGTGGGAGATGTATCCATAGGGATTATAACAAAATTAGCATATAAAAAATAAGAGATGGGGGGTCTTGTAAATGGAAAGTAATATGTTAAAGCCAAATGAAATATGTGATGCTGCTGTAGAAGCTGGGTGTTCTAAGGTAGCATTAAAGACTTATCAACAAGCTGTACTTGGGATACTTGCGGGAGCGTTTATTGCAATTGGTGGAGTCGTTTCTGCTGTTGTATCTCATGGTATAACAAATGCTGGAGTTGCAAAGTTTGTAGGGGGGGCTGTCTTCCCAGTAGGACTTATGTTAGTAGTTATATGTGGAGCAGAACTTTTTACAGGAAATTGTCTTATGGTTGTGCCGCTAGCTGGCAAAGAAATAACCTTTAAGCCTATGATTAAAAATTGGATAGTAGTTTATATATTTAATTTTATAGGATCAGTTCTCATAGCTTTTTTGGTATTTGAATCAGGAACTTTTGGGATGAGTAGTGGAAAACTTGGTGGGACGGTTATAAAAGTAGCTTCTACTAAAGCATCACTTTCTTTTGGAACTGCTTTTTATAGTGGAATAATGTGTAACTTTTTAGTATGTCTTGCAGTATGGGGTGCCTTTGCAGCTAAAGATATGATAAGTAAAATTGCAGTAATATGGTTTCCTATAATGACTGTTGTAACTTGTGGATTTGAGCACTGTGTTGCCAATATGTACTTTTTAACAGCTGGAATTTTTGCAAAATCTAATCCTTCTTTTGTAGCAGCATCAGGGGTTCCACAAGATAAAATAATATCTGCATCTGGAATAGTACATAATTTAATACCTGTAACTTTAGGTAATATAGTTGGAGGAGTAGTATTTGTTGGACTAGCATATTTTGTTGTTTATAAATATAAATCTTCTAAACCAAATGAAGCCGTATATAAATAAAAGGCATTCTTATACCCACGATTGTTATTTAATTATCATTCTTTATTCTTGAATATTACGAGCGTATATGTTAAACTTAGCTTAATATTAAGAGATATGTTTATGGCAGAGTAAAAAGAGAGCCAAATTTTAGGACATTCAATTGATGCCTTAAGGTTGGCTTTTTTTGTTTTTTACTATTATATAAGGGAATACCTAAATTTAGAGAAATGACGAATGAAGAGAGAAAGAATATTATTGATAGAAATCCAAGGTATGGTAAAATTATATGTAGATGTGAAACTGTTACAGTTGGAAATCATTCAAATGTATTGGTAGGGAAAGATAAAGAAAGTGTGCAGATTTAAAATCGAGCTGTGTACTTTCGGATAAATTAGGATGATTTGGAGGTTAAAATATGCAAGAATATGATGTAGTAATAATAGGTGGTGGCCCTGCAGGGCTTGCAGCTGCTATATCAGTTAAAGAAGAGGGCATAGATAATATACTCATACTTGAGAGGGAAAATGAGCTGGGGGGGATATTAAATCAGTGTATTCATAATGGGTTTGGTCTCCATATTTTTAAAGAAGAATTAACAGGACCTGAATATGCTCAGAGATTTATAGATAAGGTAGAAGATTTAAAGATACCATACAAGTTAAATACTATGGTACTTGATTTAAATAAAGATAAATGGATAACGGCTGTAAATGAAGAAGAAGGTATAATTGAAATAAAAACTAAATCTATAATTTTATCTATGGGATGTAGAGAAAGACCAAGGGGGGCTATAAATATACCAAGAAGCAGATGTGCGGGAATATATACAGCGGGAGCAGCTCAAAAATTTGTAAATGTAGAAGGATATATGCCAGGAAAGGAAGCCGTAATACTTGGTTCGGGTGATATAGGACTTATAATGGCAAGAAGAATGACACTTGAGGGGGCAAAGGTAAAGGCAGTTGTGGAACTTTTACCTTATTCCAGCGGCCTTAAGAGAAATATAGTACAGTGCCTTGATGATTTTGGCATTCCGCTGAGGTTAAGCCATACTGTAATAGATATAAAAGGAAGGGAAAGAGTAGAAGGTGTGACTATTGCGGCAGTAGGTAAAGATAGAAAACCTATTGAGGGTACTGAAGAATATATACCTTGTGATACTTTACTTTTATCTGTTGGACTTTTGCCGGAAAATGAGCTTTCAAAAAAAGCTGAAGTAAGGTTATCTTATGTAACAGGAGGACCTATAGTTGATGAAAGTTTGGAGACTAATATAGATGGAATATTTGCCTGTGGAAATGTACTTCATGTTCATGATTTAGTTGATAATGTAACATTAGAAAGCATAAATGCAGGTAAGAACGCAGCTAAATATATAAGAGATGGGAAGAGACGTAGAGGAAATAAAATAGAAGTTACAGCTACTAGTGGTGTCAGGTATACAGTACCAAAGTATATAAATCCTGAAAATGTAGAAAAATCAGTAGATGTTAGATTTAGAGTGAGAGATGTTTTTAAAGATAGTTTTATATCAGTTTATTTTGATAAGATAAGAGAAATGCACATAAAAAAGAGAATACTTACTCCAGGAAAAATGGAAACAGTTAAGCTTACTAAAGAATTGCTGAATAAATATACGAATTGTAGGGATATAACAATAAAAGTGCAAAGGGAGTAAGTAGTATGAATACAACAGAATTAACCTGTATAGGATGTCCTATGGGATATCAGCTTTCAGTTAAGTTAAGGGAGATAAAGTTGTAGAAGTTACTGGAAACACCTGCAAAAATGGAAAAGAGTATGTCGAAAAGGAATGCACTAATCCTACTAGAATAGTTACTTCTTTGGTACATCAAACAAATAGCAATGTAACAGTGAATAAATATTAGTTTAGAACAATATGTTATAATAATAATTAGGGTTTACTGGAGATAAATTTAGGAGGTTAATATGGATAAAAGCACATTAGATGAATTGGTAAATAAACTTGGAAACTTTACACAATTAAAACTTGAAAGTATACCTGATATAGATTTATATATGGATCAGGTAACCACTTTTATTGAAGAAAAGTTGGGATATTTAAAAAGAAATAAAGAAGATACAGCTATTACTAAAACTATGATAAATAATTATACTAAAGCAGGTATACTAATGCCGCCTAAAAAGAAAAAATATTCTAAGCAGCATATGATACTTATCATATTAACATACTACTTAAAACAAATTTTATCTATAGGTGATATACAGAATTTATTTTCTTCCCTAGTTAACTCTATAAAAGAAGGAGAAGATCATACAGGGGATTTAGATAAGATATATGAGGATTTTTTGAGCATAGAAAAAGATGAAGTTGAAAGCTTCATAAAAGACTTTAAATGTAAAATTACTAAGAATGATAACTTTGATTATAACGGAGAAGAATTAGAAAAAGATGAAAATTCATTGCAATTTGCAATAGAAAAGGATAAAAATAAACTTATAACAGTTGTAGTTATGTTAGTTGTAAGAGCAAATATAGAAAAGAAAATGGCAGAAAGCATAATAGATAATTTCTTTAAGGAATAAATTGTGTACATAAACTTGCAGATCTACAAATTTATGTACAAGCACAATAGGAGCTTAAAAAATTATTTGAATAGTTTATTAAAACAATCTTTGCAAATTATGACCGTACCTTTATTTGCAGATATCAGTTCATTACCACTTACTAATTTTTGACAAATGTTACATCTGTGATGTTCATGATCCTCACTGGAATTTGATGGTTTGTTGATGTCTTTAAAACTTCTTTTCTTATTTGAAGGCGGTGAGTAGTTTACAGGTTCATCAAAGGTAGTTTTTTTAAAAACATTATATTGCATATCATATGTACTCTCACCAAATAGCTCCAGTTCAAATCTAGGATAATCCTGATCATAATGTTCTTCTATGATTAATCTTCTAATTTGAGCATCATTTATTATGAGACCACTTTTTTCAATACCATCAAATATACTTTTAGTTATGTTGTTGGTATCAGGATGTCTTTTTTTACTCTTATAGTATACTTTTAAAAGGGCTATTAGGGATTCTTCTATAACTAGTCCAGGATTTTGACTCCTGCATTCGTAAGCTATTTCTTCTTCATATATGGCATATCTGTCATGGTATTTTCCTGAATTATAAGGCAATATAGCTCTGCCATTTATGTTAAATAGTTTAAAATTTGATTTCGATATAGGAGATCCTTTTACTATAATTTTTGCATAAGTTTTGTTCATAGTTACTTCTCCAGTATATAAAGTTTAGATAACTCAACTTTCGCACATACTAAATTCTGACTTAATATAAAAATATTGCGACACAACTTTTTCAAGAGGACAATTGACAGAGGACAGAGGACAATGAAGGTGAGTTTTCCTCCTTACGTCAGAAAACTAATTTATTTTTAAACTTGTTTTGCTAAAGCAAAACATCGCTTAAGTAGGTATCTAAAATCTATGATTTTCAGATAATTACTTACTAAAAGAGTACCCATGAAAAATGAAAGAACATAAGTTTCTTTTAAATTGAAGATTTTTCGTAGCATAGTGGAGAAAAATCATCCTTCACTGTCCTCTGTCAATTGTCCTCTGTCCTCTCAAAAATATTGTTTCGCATTATGTTTAAACTGCGAAAGTTGAGCTAAATAATAATATGTTTATATTATATCATAATCTCATAGTATAAAATTCAAATGATATGTTTTATAGGTATTTCCAATCTTACCTTAGCCCCACTAATTTCTTCAGAATTAGATAGTTCCATAGATCCACCGTGCAGCTTTATAAATGAATTTGTAATAAATAGTCCCATACCATAATGATTTTTTGAATTTCGGCTTTTATCTCCCCTGTAAAACTGTTCTGCTGCAAATTGTAACTCTTCCTTCGAAAATCCACTTCCGCTGTCTTCAAGTAAAAATTCTAACTTTTCCTCATACTCATGAATTTTAAAAATCAGCTTACCAGCCTTTGGAGAATATTCAATTGCATTTGAAATTACATTTATAATAGCTCTGTATAAAAGTTCTTCATCTGCATAGAAAAATTCCGGTACGTTTTCTATGTTATTTATGAGTTCAAGATTTTTTTCAGAAGCCAGAGCTTTTTCCTTATCTACAATTCTTTCAAAAAATGCTTTAGTTTCTATTTTAGATGGTTTTAAAATGAGTGTATCCTCTGACTTTGTCATATCAATAAGAAGTCTTAAATATTTCTGAATCTCATCTGCACTTTTTAAAATGTAGTCATTACATTTTATATTGTAAGATGCACTACTGCTTTCCTTAATTAACTCTGCATTTCCCTTTATGATGGTAAGTGGCGTCTTTATATCGTGTGCCAGTGCAGAAATTTGATTTTTCCTTGACTTTTCCATATCCCACTGCTTTTCTAAAGATTGTTTTAATGCATTTTTCATGTCATTTAAAGAATCGATAACTTCTTCAATTTCACGAATACGGGAATGTTTAGGTGCAAAGTTAAGGTCCTTCCTTTTTATATTATCTGCCACTTCAATTAAAAGTTTCATTTCTCTAGAAATATATCTGGCAAATACTACAGCTAGCAGAATTACTTCACCCACAAAGAGTAGCACAAGCAAAATTCTTGCATATAGCTCTATATTTGGTAAATATTTTCTAAGCAATGGACTATTAAATTGCACCTTAATAAAATATTGTACAATACAAATATCATTTTTTCTATGAAATACCTTATAAAAACGATTTCGCAATATGCTGTTTTGATTATTTTTTGCAGCAGTTCTTGCTTCTTCAGATTGTTTAATTGTAAAATTTCCATAAAGCATCTTGCCCTCTTCATTATATACACCATAGCTGCATCCATCAGGTATTAGATTTTCAGTTACCTTATTTGCTTTTAAAATCACGCTGCTATTTTCTTCAAGCTTTTGCTCAGAGTAATTAGCAGGTAATATAATATGTTTTTGAATCATTATAGTAAATAAAAATGAATATACTGCTATAAGTAAAATTGTTGCAAGACCGAAGCATAAAATATACCTGATAAATATACCTCTTAAACTTTTTTTATCTCTTATTAAACCCATTTGTAACCAATCCCCCAAACTGTTTCAATTGGAGAACAGTTTGCCCTGGCAAACTTTGTCCTTATATTCTTTATATGTTCAACAACAGCCGAACTATCACTTTCACCATCAAAGCCAAATACAGCTTCATATATCTTTTCCTTTGAAAATACTTGTCCATGATTTATGGCAAGGAATTCACTGATTTCATATTCGCTTTTTGTAAGTGGAATAATTTTGTCTTCTACAAATATTTCTTTTGCCGAAAGCTTAAATTTTACTCCAGATACAATAAAACTATTGTGTTTTTCTCTGTGTTCCCTCCTAAGATGTGCTGATACTCTTGAACGGAGCTCATTGATTCCAAATGGCTTTGTAATATAGTCATCTCCACCCATTCCAAGTCCTTTTACAATGTCTTCTTCCATAGTCTTTGCAGTTAAGAATAAGATAGGACAATCCACTAAATCACGGATGTTTTTGCAAAGAGTAAATCCGTCTATATTCGGCATCATTACATCGAGTAAAATCAAATCATAATCTGTACATTTTTCAACAGGGAATGTTGAAAAATCACTAACAGTGGTAACATTATGTCCTTCTCTTGAAAGTGCTGCTTTTATAATTTCAAGGATACCTTCTTCATCATCAACTGCAAGTATATTTGCCATAGTATCACTTCCTTTTAATTTTCACTTCTTCCTTCAAAATAGTTATACCATAAAAAGCTTATTAAAAATAGTAAAGCAGTTGCAGCCAGGCAAATATATATTCCACTTTGAAATTCATTTACTAAAAATAAATGCTTGCCATTATCAATTTTCAAACTAATATAATAATCAGGTATTCTAGAACCCCAACTGCATGGAAACCACTTCCAAAGTATATCTCCAAGTCCTGTAATCATAAGTGCTGTAATCAAGCTTTCTACTATTCCAAGTCCTATAGATGCCCCGCTTCCAAATTTAAAACAGCACAATAAATGTAATAAATATAAAAATATCTCACAAAACAGCAAAATTAAAGTTATCTTCCCATAAAAAACAGCACTAAACACGTTTTTATGAACTAAAAATTCTAATCCTAAACCTAAAATACCAATGGCAACAATTAGAGAACCTAACCCCATAATGATTAGCATACACAATTTACTTAAAAACTTGAGTAATTTATGTCTTGCCATTAAAAGTTCCTGAAAATCTCCTGCATCAGCTTCCTGTTCTACAACCATGGAACAAACAATTCCAATTATAAGAGGAAATCCCATTGATAAAACTTGTATATACAATCCTACTTTTGAAACATTATCTACAGTGGAGGTAGAACATGTATAATAAGCTACAAATAATATCGAAATTAATATTGGAATTACAATGTGTATCCATACTATTGGAGTGTGACGTATCTTTTGAAAATCTGATCTTATAAGTTTAAAAAGTTTACCCATCTATCTTGCCTCCTGTCCTTCATACCATTTTGCAGTTAAAATTGTAAGTATAACAAATAAAACTACTGTAATTATAATTCCAGGCAAAATTACACCACCTGATAATAACTCCGGTCTAAATGTCTGATTTCCAGGAACAGCTGGAAGTCCGTTTGGAAGAACCCTTATAATTGGGCACATTAACCTGGAAGGAACTGCATATGGTATTATCCACAGCACATCTTTAACAGCAAGTATTATTCCTAGTATAAAATAAGCAATAATATTAATTAATATTGTTGGAAACATTCCAATTTTACTTCCAAGAAACAAGCAAAGAGGTATTTGCCACAAAAAAGTAATGATCAAAACTAAACTTCCTAATACTGCGCTTGCAGGCGGAATTATTCCCAGTTTTTCAAAACGTAAAACATTACCAATGACTACACTCCCAAGTAAATGAATTATAGAAGCAAAAGCAATCATCATTATGCACACAAGTATCTTGGATATCCACACCTTTTTAAGATCTACGGGAAGTGAAAGCACTGCCATGTTTTTCATTTTCTTATCTTTGACAGCAACTAATGTACATAACAAAGACACCATTCCTGGAAGAAGTATTGAATACCACCAGTTATAAGCATCTATTTGAAAATATGAAGGTGTTAATCCCAGTGGAAAAAGTATTGCAAAAATTGGTGCAATAAAAATAAGCTTTCCTATAAATGTATGCTTTATCTTCAAATATTCTGATTTAAAATAAGCTTCCATATTATTCGCCGTCCCTTCTATACTTTCCAGCAACTTCTATGAATAATTTTTCAAGGTCTTGACCTTTTTTCATATCTCCTTGATATCCTAAAATTCCACCTGAAATAATTCCAATTTCTTGAGCTACCTGTTCAACTTCACTTAATATGTGACTTGACAGTATTACCGTGATACCCTGCTTCGGAAAAGATCGAATCAATTCTCGAAGTTCCTGTATACCAAAAGGGTCTAGTCCATTAGTGGGTTCATCCAAAATCAAAAGTTTTGGGTTATTTAAAAGGGCAATTGCAATACCAAGCCTTTGCTTCATTCCCATAGAAAATTGATATGCTCTTTTTTTACCTGTATTCTTCAAGTCAACTATTTCAAGAACTTCATCAATTCTCTTGTCAGGAAGTTCCAAAACTGTCGTACGCACTTTTAAATTTTCTTTTGCAGTAAGGTTTCCATAAAGTGGTGCACCTTCAATTAAAGCTCCTACATTTTTTAAGTCATTTCTGCTCCATTTATGACCTTCAAATAAAATTTCTCCACTACTTTTACGCAGCATTCCAGTTATCATTTTTAATGTTGTAGACTTCCCTGCTCCATTTGGTCCAAGAAGCCCATAGATAGAATTTTTCTTAACTTTAAGTGATATATTATTCACTGCTATTTGGCCTTTAAAATTTTTACAAAGATCTTTAGTCTCTAAAATAAAATCATTCATTATTATCAATCCTCCTGTTTGATTAGATAATAATTCATAATTATAAGGATTTTATAAGGAATTAAAAAAGATGAAATATAAAAATCTTATCTTTGCCGTTTTTGCTTTGAGAAATTGTAAATGTTACTATACTATAAAAAAGATAAGTAGTATAATTCAATGGTAAATATATAAATTTGCAATTAGTAATTTAAGAATTCAATGTTGTAAAGTTTTTAAAAAGTTTAAAGTCTAAATATCAAAGTTCAAATAATAATGACTTCCTTCGTACCTCAGGAAATCTATAATTTTAATATTTTTGACGTTAGGAGGAAAATTATCATTATCTGTTATTTATTCTTTGTCAGTTGTTCTTTAACGAATTGTAAATTACGAATTGCAGATATAAATGTAGGAAGGTAGAAATTATGGAAAGAGATATAAAAATACTTGCTATAGAGAGTAGTTGTGATGAAACTTCTGCAGCTGTGGTAGTAAATGGAAGAAATGTTTTGTCTAATATAATATCTTCACAAATAGATATACATACTAAATTCGGAGGTGTAGTGCCAGAAGTGGCATCTAGGAAACATATAGAGGTTATAAGTCTTGTAGTACAACAGGCTATTGAAAAGGCTGATATTACATTTGATGATATAGATGCTGTAGGAGTTACCTATGGACCGGGACTTGTGGGAGCACTTCTTGTAGGATTACAGTATGCAAAAGGGTTAGCCTATGCACTTAACAAGCCTCTAATAGGGGTAAATCATATAGAAGGACATATAAGTGCCAATTTTATACAGTACAAAAATTTGAAGCCGCCTTTTGTATGTATGGTGGTGTCTGGAGGGCATACCTATTTGGTTTATATGAAAGACTATGACAAATTTGAAGTAATGGGTCAAACGAGAGATGATGCAGCAGGAGAGGCCTATGATAAAGTTGCAAGAGCTATTGGACTTGGGTATCCAGGAGGACCTAAAATTGATAAGTTTGCAAGAGAAGGCAATCCAGATGCAATTAAATTTCCTAGGGCAAATTTTCATGACGAAAACTCCCTTGATTTTTCCTTTAGTGGGTTAAAATCTGCTGTTTTAAACTATTTAAATCAAAAAGAAATGAAAAACGAAGAAATAAACAGGGCTGATGTAGCAGCATCTTTTCAAAAGGCTGTAGTGAGTTTCTTGGTGGACAATGCCATGAGGGCATGTAAATTGAAAAATGTAGACAAAATAGCTGTAGCAGGAGGAGTAGCTGCAAATAGTTGCCTTAGAGAAACTTTAAAAAATGCAGGTTATGAAAACAATATAGAGGTCTTGTTTCCAGAGCCTATATTATGCACGGACAATGGAGCTATGATAGGAAGTGCGGCATATTTTGAGTATATGAAAGGAACTAGGAGCCCTCTAAGTTTAAATGCAATTCCAAATTTAAAATTGGGAGAAAGATAGAGAAGTTGTAGAGTTTCTAGTTTGAAAGTTGACTTATACAACTTATACGAAGATATATTTAAGTTAAGTAATTTAAGAATTAAAAATGAGTAGTGAATGAAGATTTTTCTGCACTATGTTACGAAAAATCTCAAATTTAAAGAGTTTGTTAAAGTGTTGCATAAGCAGCACTTTATTTTAGATTTTCTGAAGTTTTAATTATATTTTATCAATTAACAGTAAAATACTCCCATAGTTGAATAATTTACCACACTATATTGAGTAGCATAAATAATATATAGAATACACTATTTACAAAATCAATTAGAAGATATATAATAGGTGATAACAATATTGATTTTTAGTATAAAGAAAAATTGCAAATAATGCATTAATATATATATTGTCAAGCTGTAAAGGACAGATGGGAAATTACATTGTAAAACGTATACATACAGTATGCACATAGTATACAAGATAATTTTGAAAATAAAATTATTTTGCAAGGCAAAAAAAATAAAAATTCAATTGAAATAATTTTAATACTTATATATAATAGTAATTGTGACTCAGATATTTAATAATAAATATTAATAAATATTAATGAATATTAATATTTATACAAAATATATAAATCTTATAAAAGGGGATGGATTATTTGATAAAGAGGTTTAAAAGAATTCTTGTAGCAAATAGAGGAGAAATAGCTATAAGAATATTCAGGGCATGTAAGGAATTGGGAATGACTACTGTAGCGATATACTCAAATGAGGACAAGAGATCTCTTTTCAGAACTAAAGCTGATGAATCCTATATGATAGGAAAAGATAAGGGACCTGTAGAAGCATATTTAGATATTGACGAAATAGTAGATGTAGCTGTAAGAAAAAAAGTGGATGCAATACATCCAGGATATGGATTTTTATCAGAGAACCCACAGCTAGCTAAAAAATGTAAAGAAGCAGGTATTGAATTCATAGGACCTACATCAGATATGATGGAGATGCTTGGTGATAAAATAAAATCTAAGATTGTTGCACAAAAAGCAGGAGTACCTACAATACCAGGAGTACAAGAATCTATTAAAACAGAAGAACAAGCTTTGGAATTTGCAAAATTTTGTGGATATCCTGTAATGATTAAAGCAGCTGCCGGCGGTGGCGGTAGAGGAATGAGAATAGTAAGAGAAGAAAAGGATCTCATAGAATCCTATAACAGTGCTAAAAATGAGTCCAGAAAAGCTTTTGGTTCAGAAGATATATATATTGAAAAATACATTGAAAGTCCAAAGCACATAGAAGTTCAAGTATTAGGGGACAAGTATGGAAATATCGTTCATTTATATGAGAGGGATTGTTCCATACAGAGAAGACATCAGAAAGTAATAGAATTTACACCATCTTTAGCTATTTCAGAAGAAAAAAGAAAAGAAATATGTGAGGATGCTTTAAAAATTGCAAGAACTGTAGGTTATACAAGTGCAGGTACCTTGGAGTTTTTAGTTGATAAAAACGGAAATCACTATTTCATAGAGATGAATACTAGAATTCAGGTAGAACATACTGTAAGTGAGATGGTTACTGGAATAGACATAGTTCAAGATCAAATATTTATTGCTGAAGGGTATGCACTTGATTCTAAGGAAATAGGAATAAAATCTCAAGAGGATATAAATCTAAACGGATATGCAATACAATGTAGAATTACTACGGAAGATCCTTTAAACAATTTTGCACCGGATACTGGAAGAATAGATATGTATAGAACAGGCTCTGGATTTGGTATAAGACTTGATGGAGGAAATGGATTTACAGGTTCAGTAATAAGCCCTTATTATGATAGCTTGCTAGTAAAGACTGTATCTTGGTCAAGAACTTTTGAAGATGCTATAAGAAAGGCAATAAGATCTATAAATGAGACAGTTATATCTGGAGTAAAAACAAACTCAGACTTTTTAATTAAAGTATTAAGTCATGAAAAATTTGCAAAAGGTGAATGTGACACCAATTTCATTGAGGATAATCCAGATCTATTTGATATAAAACCAAAGCTAGATAAAGAAATGAGTGTACTTAAATTTATAGGAAATAAAGTAGTAAATGAAACTCGCGGAAAAAAGAAAAAATTTAATGTGCCTGTTGTACCAAAAGTAGAAGAAAATATTGAATTAAGTGGAACAAAGCAAATACTTGACAATAAAGGAGCAGATGGATTAGTTGATTGGATAAAATCACAAGATAAGCTGCTCATTACAGATACCACCATGAGGGATGCTCATCAGTCACTTATGGCAACTAGAATGAGAACTAGAGATATGCTTAAGATAGCAGAAGCTCAATCAGTTTTGGCAAAGGATCTTTTTTCCATGGAAATGTGGGGGGGAGCAACTTTTGATGTAGCCTATAGATTTTTAAATGAATGTCCTTGGGAAAGACTTGAAAAACTTAGAGAAAAAGTTCCTAACATATTATTTCAGATGCTTTTAAGAGGAGCTAATGCAGTAGGATATAAGAATTATCCAGATAACGTTATAAGAGAATTTATAAAACAGTCTGCAACTTCGGGTATTGATGTATTTAGAATATTTGATTCATTAAATTGGCTTAAAGGAATGGAAGTTGCTATAGATCAGACGTTAAAAGAAGGCAAGGTAGCTGAAGCATGCATGTGTTATACGGGAGACATATTGGATGACAGTAAAGACAAATATACCCTTAAGTATTATGTAAATTTAGCTAAAGAAATAGAGAAAACTGGAGCACAAATCCTTGGAATAAAGGATATGTCTGCCCTATTAAAGCCATATTCTGCATATAAACTTATAAAGGCACTTAAAAATGAAATCTCTATACCAATACATCTTCATACTCATGATACTACAGGTAATGGTGTGGCAACAGTACTTATGGCTGCTGATGCAGGACTTGATATAGCTGATACTGCATTTAACAGTATGTCTGGACTTACTAGTCAGCCAGCTTTGAATTCAATAGTAGCAGCACTTAAACATACACCTAGAGATACTAAGTTAGATTCAGATAATCTTCAAAAAATATGTAATTATTGGGAAGATGTAAGACCTGTATACAGTCAATTTGAATCAGGACTTAAATCAAGTACTGCAGAAATATATAAGTATGAAATACCAGGAGGCCAATATTCAAACTTAAAACCTCAAGTTGAGAGTTTTGGATTAGGAGATCGTTTTGAAGATGTAAAAGAAATGTATAAGAGAGTAAATAATATGCTGGGAAATATAGTTAAAGTAACTCCTTCTTCAAAGATGGTAGGAGACCTGGCTATATTTATGGTACAGAATAAATTAGATGAAGAAAATATTTATGAAAAAGGTAAGAATTTAACTTTCCCAGATTCTACAGTTTCTTACTTTATGGGAATGATGGGTCAGCCTATGGGAGGATTCCCAAAAAAACTTCAAAAATTAGTTTTAAAAGGAGAGGAACCTTTGGTAGGAAGGCCAGGAGAATCTTTGCCACCAGAAGATTTTGTTAAGATAGATGATTATTTAACTAAAAAGTATAAGAGAAAATTTGATAACAAAGAACTTTTGAGCTATGCTATGTATCCTGATGTATTTGAAGGTTACCTTAAATTTATAAGTGAATATGGTGATCTTAGCCGAATGGAAAGTGAAAATTTCTTCTATGGACTTTCAGAAGGGGAACTTTGCGAAGTTGAAATAGGAGAAGGAAAAAGTTTATTTGTACAGTTATTAGACATTACAAAAGTTGATAGTGAAGGATGCAGATATTTAGTATTTGAGGTCAATGGTATTAAGAGAGATATAAGGATAAAAGATAAATTAGCCTTCTCTGGGCCAGGATTAAAAGAAGATTCATGTGTTATGGCAGATGAAGATAACGAAAAGGAAATAGGAGCAAGCATACCTGGAAATATTGTTAAAGTACTCGTAAAACCAGGAGACGAAATAGAAGAAGGTCAGAGCTTAATTGTAATAGAAGCTATGAAAATGGAAACAAATGTTTCAGCAGCTGCTGCAGGAGTAATTGATGGAGTATTTGTAAAGGAAGGCCAGAGGGTTAAAACTGGAGAACTTTTAATTAAACTGAAATAAATAAACATTAAAAAAGGCACTATTAGGGCTTCTTAATAGTGCCTTTTTTTTAATAAAATAAATTACTTAACTTTAAATTATTATTATGAATTGCAGTACTCTAATAGATAACTTCACTAACTTAACCAGGTATGTTAAAATATATTAATAATAACGATTCAATAGTATACATATTTAGGGGAAAAGAGGTATGAAAATGAACAAAAATGTTGGATTTATCGGATGTGGTAATATGGCTCAAGCTATAATTAGTGGAATAGTAAAGTCGGGGTTAATTAACGGTAAAAATATAATGGCAAGTAATAGATCTTATGAAAAGCTTAAATCTACTGAAGAAAAGTATGAAATTTTAACAGCTAAAACCAATGATGAAGTCGCAAAATTTTCAGATTTGCTTTTTTTGAGTGTAAAACCGGATAAATACAAGAAAGTTATAGAAGAAATAAAGGATGTAGTAAAAAAAGATGCAGTTATTGTTACTATAGCAGCAGGTGTAGATATTAAATCTGTGGAAAAATGGTTTGGAAGGAAATTATCTATAATAAGGACTATGCCAAATACTTCTGCTCAAGTAGGGGAGAGCATGACTGCAGTATGTATGAATGACGTAGTTAAAGACGAAGATTTAAACTTTACATTGGATATTTTTAAAAGTTTAGGAAAAGCAGAAATAGTAGATGAAAAACTTATGGATGCAGTTGTAGGCGTAAGTGGATCATCAGGTGCCTATGTGTATATGTTTATAGAAGCACTGGCAGATGGTGCAGTTTTAAGTGGAATGACGAGAAAAATGGCCTATGAGTTTGCAGCACAGTCAGTTTTAGGTGCAGCAAAAATGGTACTTGAGACAGGCCAGCATCCAGGGATACTCAAAGATAATGTATGTTCTCCAGCAGGTACAACTATAGAAGCAGTTTATTCACTTGAAAAAAATAATTTTAGAGGAACTGTTATTGAAGCTGTGAAAAAATGTACGGAAAAATCGCTTGAAATGTCAAAGCGTGTTTGATGTATAGTAAGAAAGGTGCAGAACATATGGAGGATATAGGATTAGTTTTAGAAGGCGGGGGTATGAGAGGACTGTACACTGCTGGGGTATTGGATTTTTTCATGGAAAAGAACTTGTATTTCCCTTATGTTATAGGAGTATCTATGGGAGCTTGTAATGCCTGTTCCTATATTTCAAGACAAAAAGGGAGAAATAAAAGAATAAACATAAACTATGTGCACGATCCCAGATATCTGAGCTGCAGAAATTTAATATTTAAAAAAGGACTTTTTGGAGTAGATTTTATATTTGATGATTTACCAAATAGATTAGAAATATTTGATAAAAAATCTTTTAATGATGCAAAGGAAAGATTTATAATAACCACTACAGATTGTGATAGGGGTGAACCTGTATATTTTGACAAAAATCAATGTGCAGATGAGGAAATATTTGAGGTGATAAGGGCATCTAGCAGCTTACCTTTTATGGCTTCTGTAGTAAAATTTAGGGGATTAAATTTGTTAGATGGAGGGATTTCAGATCCCATACCTATAAAAAAATCCATAAAAGATGGGAATAATAAAAATGTAATTATTTTAACTAGGAATAAAGATTATGTAAAAAAGCCTTTTAGGATGAAGTTTCTGGCAAATAAAATATACTATAATTATAAAGGGTTAGTAAATGCAATGATACACAGGTATAAAAAATACAACAATACTTTAAGTTACATAGAACAACTTGAAAGAGAAGGAAAGGTATTTGTAATTAGACCTAAAGAGCAGCTTAAAGTTAGGAGAATAGAAAAAGATAAAAATAAACTCACTCAACTATATAATCAAGGGTATAAAGAAGCTTCACAGTGTTATGATAAGTTAGAGAAATGGATTGTGGGGTAAACAATAGGAAGGGAGAATATATATGGATTTAGGCAAAACATACAATGGCTTTAAATTATTAGAAAAGAAAAAATTAGATGAGATAAATTCTGAGGGAATGCTTTTTGAACACGAAAAAAGTGGTGCTAGATTGTTTTTCTTAAAAAACGAAGACGACAACAAAGTATTTTCAATAAGCTTTAGGACACCACCGGATGACAGCAGGGGTGTTCCACATATACTTGAACATTCTGTATTGTGTGGTTCAAGAAAATTTCCTGTAAAAGAACCTTTTGTAGAACTTGTGAAAGGCTCTCTCAATACTTTTTTAAATGCAATGACATTTCCAGATAAGACAATGTATCCTGTGGCTAGCGTGAATGACAAGGATTTTGTAAATCTTATGGATGTATATCTAGATGCAGTTTTTTATCCTAATATATATAAATATCCAGAAATCATGATGCAGGAAGGATGGCATTATGAACTTGACAATAAAGACAAAGATATAACTTATAAAGGTGTAGTTTATAACGAAATGAAGGGTGCTTTTTCATCTCCAGAATCTATACTTCTTAGAAAAATGATGGAATCTCTCTATCCAGATACCCAGTATGGAGTAGAATCTGGTGGAGATCCGGATGTGATACCGCAGCTTACTCAGCAGCAATTTGTTGAATTCCACAGTAAATATTATCATCCATCTAATAGTTATATATATTTATATGGTAACATGGATATTATAGAAAAACTTAAATTTTTAGATGAAGAATATTTAAGTAACTTTACTAGAAAAAATGTGGATTCTACTATATTGAATCAAACTCCTTTTACTAGTGAGAGAGATATGACAATTAAATATCCTATTTCAAATAATGAAAGAGAAGAAGAAAAAACATTTTTAAGTATAAATTATTCAGTGGGAAAAGCTGTGGACAGTGAGCTGTACTTAGCCTTTGATATACTGGAGCATTTACTTTTAGAAACTCCATCATCCCCTTTAAAAAAGGCACTAATTGATTCCAATATAGGAAAGGACGTATTTGGAGTATTTGAACCAAGTATGCTTCAGCCTATGCTTGGAATAGTGGCTAAAAATTCTAATGAAAGTGAAAAGGATAAATTTAGGCAGGTAGTTGAAACTACTTTAAAAGATCTGGTTAACAAGGGCATTGACAAAAAGCTTGTAGAAGCTTCTTTGAATATAAAGGAATTTCAGCTTAGAGAAGCAGATTATAGAGGATATCCTAAAGGATTAATATATGGAATGAAGTGTATGGACAGCTGGTTGTATGGTGAAAAACCATGGATTCATCTAAATTATGAAAAAGTGTTGGATAAGATAAAATCTGAATTAGACAACAATTATTTTGAAAAACTTATAGATAAATATATTTTAAAAAACAATCACAGATCTACGTTAATAGTTAAACCTGAAAAAGGCCTTGAGGAAAAGAAGGAAAAAGCACTAAAAGAAAAGTTAAGTAACTTTAAGAAAAAACTTTCAGATAACGAATTAGAAAAGATAATACAAGATACTTTAAAATTGAAAAAGAGACAGGAAAGTGGAGACAGCAAGGAAGATTTAATGAAAATACCACTTTTGTCTATATCAGATATAGATCCAAAGGCCAAGAAATTGGAATTTGAGGAAAAGGAAGAGGATAAAGTAAAAGTATTGTTTTACCCAACATTCACTAATGGAATTTACTATTTAAATCTGTATTTTGATAGTAATACAGTAAAAGAAGAACTTATTCCATATATATCACTTTTAAGTGCGGTACTTGGAAAAGTCAGCACTGAAAATTGTTATTATGAAGAACTGGCTAAAGAAATAAATATATATACAGGGGGAATAGGTTATTCAGCCCAATCCTTTGGAGAAAACGGAAATAGCCATAAATTTTATCCTAAATTTGTAGTACGATCAAAGGTTCTTGTGGATAATTTACCAAAGCTAATTTCAATATTGAATGATATAATAAATCATACAAAGTTTGAAGAAAAAAAGAGATTGAGGGAGATAATTCAAGAAACCAAATCTAGAATAGAGATGGCTATTTTTGAAAGAGGGCATGTAGTAGCTGCAAATCATGTTTCATCTTATTTTTCGCCTATAAGTAAATATGAAGATATGCTTAGTGGATTAGATTTTTACAAATTTATATCGGATTTAGAAAAGAATTTTGACAGTAAGTCAGATGAAATAAGTAAAAAATTAGAGGAAGTTTCAAACACTATATTTAATAAAAATAATCTAATTGTAAATATAACTTGTGATAAAAAAGATTATGATAATTTTAAAAATGCTTCTAATGATTTATTTCATGAACTAAGAGATAATAAAATATCTAAAGTAGAGTATAGTTTTGACTTGAAGCCTAAAAATGAAGGACTTATGACTTCATCTAAAGTTCAATATGTAGCTAAAGCCTATAATTATATAGATCTTGGATATTCTTATAGTGGAAGTCTCCAGGTATTAAGATCCATAGCTAATTATGAATATTTATGGAATCAGATAAGAGTTCAAGGGGGAGCTTATGGGAGCTTTGCATCTTTTCAGAGGAATGGAAATATGTTTTTTACATCCTATAGGGATCCGAATTTGAAACACACTGTTGAGGTATATGACAATGCAAGTGAATTTTTTGCTAACTTTAAAGCAGACAGCAGGCAGATGAGCAAATATATAATAGGTACTATATCAGATTTAGATTTTCCACTGTCACCTTCTATGAAAGGAGAACGTGCTGTGGAAAACTATATAAGGCATATAAGTTATGATGACTTACAAAAGGAAAGAGAAGAAATATTAAGTACTAAGCCAGAGGACATAGCAGGATTTGCAGAACTTATTTCCAGTGTAATGGACAAAAATAATGTATGTGTGCTTGGAAATGAACAAAAGATAAAAGAAAATAAAAATATATTTAATAATATGGTTAATTTGTTTGAATAGGCTTTCTAGTTTGAAAGTTGACTTATAAAAAGCATATAATAACAAATTTGAATTAGAATCACTATAATTTAAAATGAAGAAATCCACAGCGTAGATGCATATTTATTCACACTGTGGATAACATTTTAACTTTAAAGTATTTTATTAAACTGTACTATTTTCAGGTGTATTGTCATACTTTCCTGATTTTAAATCTGTAACCCAGTGTTTAATACTTTCGTAAAGTATAACTACTAATATAACCATAACGATTATAGATAATACTGTAAGTGTAGTTTTATGATGTGGGATATAGTTACCAGTTATATTTTCAATTGAAGCTGTTAAGGTTGCTACACCAAACAGAGGCCATATAGTTGATATATCTGCATATATGTATAATCAATCTCATGTTTTAAAGAATTTAATCAAGGATAAATTAACAATTAAAGATAAGATTGTACTCATATTATTTTTTAGTGTTTTAGGTATTATAAGTAACTATACAGGTGTAAGTGTGGAATCTTATACCACGAATAGTATTAATCATGTAGGCAGTATGGCAGGATGTAACTTAGGAGTACACGACGCTATAGCTAATACAAGGCCTATAGCTGCTATAGTATCTGGATATATTGGGGGGCCTTTACTAGGTGCTATAGTTGGATTAATTGCCGGAACTCATAGACATCTTTTAGGGGGGTTTACAGCATTGTCTTGTGGCATTGCTACTATAGTTGAGGGTATAATAGGGGGAATTGCAAAAAAGCATTCAAAAGATGGGAGCTTTAATATAAAGCAATTGTTTATTGCTGCGGTAATTTCAGAAAATTTCCAGATGATCATAATTTTGGCGTTTTCTAAACCCTTTTTTACTGCAATTAAATTAATAAAAATAATATCCATACCTATGATATTAATAAATTCTTTAGGTTCGGTAATTTTTATAAGCATAATAAAGAATGCCAAAGAAGAATACAATAAAATTGGAGCAGTAGAAGCCCAGAAAGCTCTAAATATTGCAAAGAGAACTATGAAATACATGAGGAAGGGATTAAATAAGGAAACTGCAAAAAATATATCAAAAATAATATATGAGATGGCGAATATAGAAGGCATATTTATAGGTGATAAAAATGGACTTTTAACCTATTATGGTATTGACATAGATCAAGAAAAGCTGAAAAAAGAATTATGCAAATACTATAAAATCCGTGATTATATGACTATAAGAATAGATTCTATATTTTTTGTATATGCACCTTTTAATGTAGTCAATTCAGGTTTTGAAGGAATGCTTGGATTAGGATTGAAATATGAAAAAAATATTAGTACTTATTTTATACAGTTTGTAGAAGAACTAAGAGATCTTTTATCTAATCAAATAGAAATATATAAATTGAACAAATTAGCAGAGGAAGCATCTACAGCAGAGTTTAAGGCATTAAGGGCACAAATTGAACCTCATTTTTTATTTAATGCTTTAAATACCATATCCTCATTTTGTAGGACAAACCCTTTAAAGGCTAGAGAACTTATTATAGATTTATCTAACTATTTTAGGCAAACTTTAAAGAGAAAAGAAGATTTTGTGTATTTAAAAGATGAAATCGATTTTATTAAATCTTACCTTTCTATTGAAAAAGCTAGATTTGGAAGTAGATTAAAGTTAATTCATAAGTGGCAGGAAAAAAACATAGAGAATTGGAAAATACCTGATATGTTAAACGAGATAATAGATAAAATGAACTTATGAGTTGGTTATGGATGATCATGAAAATTCAGAGATTCCTATAAGCAGAAACAATGTAAAAAAATTAAAAGAATTACTCAAGATATGATTATATAGTTTTTGGTATAGAATTACTAAAATTAAATTTGAAAAGGAGAAATGTGTTATGGCAGTGGTAAATGTAAGTCTTCAAGTATTACCTCTAGTAAAGGATAAGGATTTGTATGGTG
>DAISLB010000022.1:0-33427 GCA_036820645.1 Clostridium sp. | reverse complement strand
AAACGTTGGGTCGCTCCCCAGCGTAGCCCTATTTATGCTGCATTAAAAATTATTCACAATAATTTGGGTGGTTATACCATTTACACTAAATAATATTCATTCCCAAAAAATTCCCACTTGCTATGTTAAAGTAAGTAGGGATTTTTGTGTATTTTGCAATATTATCATTTAACTACTTTTAAATAACTTGGTCTTGGCTTAACTAACTTTGTAGTTTTGCCTGTTTCATCATCAACAATAAATTCATTTCCTGATTGGTCTTTGTATAATGTATGCATTTTAAGTCCCATCTCTTCTGCAAATTCCTCTGCTAAAGATGGCTCCCCATTTAACTCCCTTAATCTGCTAACACTTTCTAGAATTTCTACAGTAAATTCTGTAATCTCCCAATTGCTGTATTCCCATAATAGTTCTAATACATTGTCCTTACCAATTGGTTTATCCACGTCTAATCCTTTTATATAGTCTTTTGTATAATAATAGTCTTTCATTCCCCATTTATGGCCATTATATTCTTTATCTATTGGGTAAAGCTCCATAAATTCTTTTAGTGTTAATTGTGCTATTAAACCTTGCAATATTTCCATAGTTAGAAAATCTTCTTCTGCCTCATCTTCATCTATATAATCCGATTCAGGTTTTGATATCGCAGCTTTTACTCCATAAATAATTAACTTTTTGTAGAATGGTTTGAAATCTTGATTTGGATTTTTATCATAAGCTGCTTTAAAATCTACTAAAGTATTATAATACGCATTAACATATAAGTTATATTTATCTGCCACTATGATTCACCCTTTCTTTTCTTTACATTAAAACTACTATATCTATATATCACAAAAAGTTAAAAAATATAAAACAAAAATATTAAAATGTTGCTACCAGTTGTTTAAAAATAAGCGAAAGTATGTTTACTTGATATGGATCCTACACCTCCTTTTATTTTCAAAGCCGCTTGTATATTTAAAAATCAAGAGAATTTTCTAACTTACTTTTTTATCAACAGTAACAATTGTGTCATTATGCCATCCTCCATGAGCAACTATAAGTATTTCAATTATTTCAAAGCCATATTTTTTCCCTATTCCTCCACTATTCCATCCGCAAGTTATAACTTTTCCTCCTAATTTAACTATTCTTCCTATTTCTTTTTTTTGATTGCTCCAATAACTTGCTTGAGTTGTTTTCATATTAACTGTCTTGCCCAATTTTTTATAACACTCGCTTACTTGCCTTGGTGAATATGGAGGATCATAAAGTACCATATCTACAGAATTATTATTAAAAGATTTGAGAAAATCTAATGCATCCATATGATAATCTGTATCATATTGAGTATCTATATCGTTTGTTATAGTTGCTAATTTAGATTGATTAGCAAAAGGATCAATTATAATGCCAGTAGTTTTGTGAGCTTCTATTAACTTTTTTATAGGTTTAATACTAAATGTATTACTATTAGGCATTGCCCAAACTCTATTTATTATCAATCAACCATCCCCTTATAAACTCACATGAAGATAAATTATAAAATATCATATCTATATATCACACAAATTTAAAAAATATAAGTTCAAGGGAATATTTTTATTTTTAAAGCTAATTGTATTTTTATTATAAAAAATCAAAGAAATTTTCAAAACTAAAAACAAAAATATAAATGCAATAATAATAAGTTGAATAAAAATATTATGGCTTTTTAAAAGCTAAAAAAATTAAGGAAAGGTGAATAGGATGAATGAATATTATGCATTATTTTCTTGTGATGCATGGAAATCATGTAGCTCCATGAGATTAATAGGTGTATTCACATTGGAGAAGCTAAAAACAGTTATAAAGGAAAAAATTAAAGAAAAGGATTTTTACTTTGCTTGTTTAGAAAAAATTGATGATATAGATATATCGGAAATTAATAATTCTTTAGCATTTGGGTATATCAAAAAAATAAAAATAGATGAAGAAATATAGGAAAGAGGGATTAGTTTTTGTTTTGGACAGAGGAAGAGTATCAATATTATCTACAAAAAAGCAAAGCTAAACCTGCTAAAAGCAAAACCAAATCAGTACCTAAGAAAAGAGCTAAATATAATAATAAACACACATGGATAGATGGCATTTGCTTTGACAGCAAGAAAGAGGCAGATTATTATTTAGAATTAAAATTAAGACTGCGTGCAGGAGATATCAAAGGGTTTTGCAGACAGCCATCCTTTGTATTAGTCGAAGGAGATGCTGAAACCAAAGCAATAACATACTCTGCAGATTTTATTGTATTTAATAATGATGGGAGCACAGAAATAATAGATGTCAAGGGGTACGAAAGCCAACAATGGATCAAAACTTATAAGATGTTTACTGCAAAATATCATAAGCTAAAGCTAAAAATTATAAAATAGAAAAATATAAAAGATGTAGATAATGTATTATTTACACTTTCTATATTGAATAAGGGGGATATTAAAAGAATGGAGAAAATAATAAATTTACAGAAAGAAAGAAAAGAGCGTAGAATAAGCGATTGCTTATCTTATAAGAATCAAATAAAGCTAAATATTAATCTTAATAATATTAATTTTTTTGAAAAAGCTGTAAAAGAAATAAGTAAAAAGATATTATACAAGGAAATGATGGAAAAAGGGAATGTAGAAGAGGGTATAAAAAGCATACAAAAAAAGGTTGAACACTTCACTATTAATGTTGAATTTATAGACACAAATAACGAAGCTGAAAATAATCTTATACTCCTGATGGGAACTGTACAATTACGCTATCCTTGCACTAAAAATAAAGCTACTGATAGTATAATAAATGAAAGAAGAATCACAGATTATGCTAAAAGCCTTATCCCTGTAAAATGTACAATTAGTGATGGAGAGCAGCAATTTGGTTTCTATTCGCTATTAAAAGAACGTTTTAATGATAAAGCTTTAAAATACTTTTATAGGGTCGGTTCTAGTTTTGTTAAAATAGTAGACTTTTACACAGAAATAGCTCAAATATACCTCGTAAATGAGCTTGTAAATTATTACCAGGGAAATAAGGATGTATGCAACGAAACAGTGCAAAGGTTTGATAATGCAAAGCGTTATTATAAGGGATTTCTAAATTATGTAAATAGTATTATGAGAGAAGAAGAAAAAGCATTTTTACGATTAGAAAATACCTATTATTTTAGCACTTTTAATACTAAATATGGTACAGCTATTATAACTAGTTATGCTAAGGAAGTATTAGGAGCAATACTAAAAGAAATGGTGTTTGATAATGAAGATATAGTACTGCAGGAAAAGCAGCTAAATCAGATAAAAACTGATTATGCTAAATCATATGAAGAAAAGAAAAATATAAATAAAGAAACAATAGAAGCTATGAAATACTCTAAGTTTAATAACTATTTTGAAAGAGTAGAGTTTGATAATGATACAGATTTAATAAAAATAAAGCAGCTGGAGAATGAGTTTATTGATACAATTAATTATTTAAATCCAGAAGATACAGTAAGAAAATTTATGAGTTCTGTAACTTTACGATATAGATATTTAGGACACCATAGAGCAGCAGGTTTATATTTTCCTTCTTATAAAACTATTTGTATTGATTTAAGAGATCCTAGTGCATTTCTCCATGAGTTTATGCACATGATTGATTATCATGGATACAGTGATGGTAATTATAAGCTAAGTAGTAGATATGATTTTAGGAAAATTATAAAAAAATATATAGATGCTTTAGATAATACAGTAGAAAATCTGCCAGATGACAATCCTTTTAAAATAGAATATAGGGGCCACAATAAATATAATAGGGGTTATTACTGTAACAGTGCCGAAATATTTGCTCGTTGTGGGGAAATATACCTTGCAAGAATACTGAAAATAGATAACTCATTAATAAGAACATTAACAGATTATGTATATCCTAATGATGATGAATTAACAGAGATGATTAAAAACTACTATCAAGATATTTTTACAGTAGAAGATGAATATAAAGTAAGTGCATCAGTAAGTCAAACAGCTACACAAATAGCTATAACTACAGCATCTACTGATAAATATGAAATAAAAACAAAAGTACTGGATAATGGCCAGATAGAGTTTCTAATCTAAAATAGTCAAAAGCAAAGGATATATTTTGTCCTTTGCTTTTTATATTTAATAAAGCAAAAATAAAATTATTAAATGCTAATATTATATTTTTGGATATAATATAGTTAAGAAATATATAATGGAAATAGAGGAGAAGATTAAATGGATATAGTAGTCAAAAGGTATTGCAATGTTGAAGAATCCCTTGCTGAAAGCCTGAAACAGATGCAATCCATAAGGAAAGGTGATCTTCCTGCAAAAACGTGGAAAGATTTTAAAAAAGATTTTCAAGAGGAAGAAAAAAACAGCAAATAATTTTAAAGACTCCTGGACTAGATTTCAAGGGTCTTTATTAATTAACTCCTTAAAAAGCATATTACTATAGCAATGTTGTAGTGATGTGCTTTTTTAATGCCTATAAAAATGCTCTGCTGGGCTTGTATAGCGTTTTAAATATATAAATAGTATATTTACTTACATCTAATTTTAATTTTCCTTAAAAACGGTTTTAGAGTGTTTAAAAAATATTTATTTAAAAATAAAACAAAAAACAAAAAATGTAATAATAATAAGTCAGATAAAAATAAATTATGGCTTTAAAAAAGCTAAAAATAAAAAAATAAATAAAAAATTGGAGGAAAATAAAATGAAGTGTGATCAAATTAACTTTTTCGAGATGTCAAAGAAGTTCGAGACAACAAAAATACCATATAAAATTGTAATAGAAAATGACATAGAATTTTCTATTGTTGGGGTCAATATAAGGCTTATCGTATTTATAAACAATAGAGGTACAGCTGATTTGCGACTTAATTATGTAGATTCGTCTGCATATAAGGATTTGGAAGATGACATTCCTATAGACGAAAATTTGTATAACTACCTTGTTAAAAGATATGAAGAGTTATTATTAAAGGATTATGAAAAAAGACTTACCCATTTGCAATTTTTTATTTCAAAGTTAAAAGCAGACCTAAGAAAGTAATAATGGAATAAGGAAAAAATATAGAATATGGTTGTACTAATCAAAATATAGTGCAACCATATTTTAATAAACAAGGGGAAAATAGTAATGAGCAAAGGTCAAACAATACAAGAATTGTTTGACCTTTAAAAAGGGGAAAATTATAGTATTAAATATTATAAAGAAAAAAGAAGGAGATACATTATGAAAAAAGTTTTTAAGAAAATGATTTGTATGATGTGTTTAACTATTATGTTAGGGAGTAATACTATAGCAATGGCCAAAGATATAGAAGATATACCAGTGTCTATTATATCTATCCCTTCATATAAGAAAGAGGATATTAAGGATATTAAGGAAGGTACTGTTGTAGTGCATAAAGATGGTTCAATAACTAATTTAACTTTAAATAAAGATTTAAAAAATGTACCTATTGTTGAAAATCTGGAAAATGGTGATAAAAGAGTTGCTATTACTGTAGGAATGCAGAAAGAAACTAATGGTACAAAGGAAGAAACTCCTGTAACATTTGCAGTAAGTGGTACAAAGGAAGAAGCAGAGATGAGGCAGACTGTTAAAAATTATGAAACAAAAATAGAAAGAATGAGAATATTATTAATTACTACTTTGGTTTTTGCGATAATAATCCTTGTACTTACTATTGCAGGTGCTTTTGATGGATTAATTGAGAAACATGCAGAAAAATCGGTATCTAAAAAGCTAGGTTTTAAGTAATCTCAAAAAAGAAGTGCTAAACACACTTCTTTTTTTGCTACAATAAAAAAACAAATAAAAGCTTACATATTTTTAAATTGTAATAATAATAAGTTAGATGAAAATATAATGGCTTATATTTAAGCTGAAACAAAAGGGGGACCTATAGTATGTAATACATAATGGAAATGTTATAGATAAAATATAGGTGAAAGGATGGAAAAAAAGAAATGGAAAAACCGGTTTTGTTTAACACAGAAATGGTTAATGCAATATTAAATGGGAAGAAAATCAGCACAAGAAGACCGATAAAACCACAACCACCTGAATGGGCTGAGGAGTTTGGATTTACATTTTTTACACCTGATAGACACATAAGTTATAGAGGTAATTCTAAATGTGGATATGGTGAAAGTTCTATAAAAATGCCTTACTGCAAAGATGATATTCTCTATGTTAGGGAAACATGGGCATCTTGCAAAAACGAAAAGCCAAAGATAGCTATACCAGCAGATTATAAGGACGTTTTATATTTTTATAAAGCTGATGATATTAGAAATAGTGATGGAAGTACAATTAAATGGCATCCGTCAATCCATATGCCAAAGGTTGCAACAAGGATATTCCTTAAAGTAACTGATGTAAAAGTACAACGAATTCAGGACATTACAGAGGAAGAAGCATTACATGATGGCATACAAGCTTATACAAAAGACAGAAAACATTATAAATATTGCACTAATATTGATAGCTGGAATAAGAATTTTAAACCTTCAAAAGAATATGATGAAACAGCATGGCAAAGTATGCCGGAAACAGCAAAAGAAGCGTTTCACTTATTATGGGATAACATCTATGCAAAACAAGGCTATGGATGGGATGCTAATCCTTGGATATGGATTATAGAATTTGAGAGGATTAATCATGACAATAATAATTGAAGCCGATAAAAACTGGACTATAGGAATTGATTGGTTTAAGTATATCAAAGGTGTACGATTAGGATTTATCGCTATACACGTCTGCTTTAAACCATTAGAAGATATACTAAATTCTGAAAATTATACAAAGGAGTAAGAACAGTTTTTATGGAAAAATGTAAAGTAATTAAATTTAAAAATAATAATTTAGATAGCCATTTTTCAAAATAAGCAAAAATGATATATGAGAATAGATTTTAAAATTTAGAAAAAATAGGCAATATGAGGATTGTGTAATTTCAATGTTTAACCCTCATCATGAGAATATTATATGGATTATGAAAGGAGAAAAAAGTGGATAAAATAATTGAGAAAGCAAAAAAGTACCATGAGAAGTATGAAGTGGCTAAAAGGCCTAAATTTATAACTACATTTAAGGTTAATATTTATTCGGATGTAGTTGATAAAAGTGGGCAATGTCCGGAATGTAATACGCCAGTACAATACTCACAACATATGAAATATTGCCCATGGTGTGGGCAAAGATTAGATTGGGAGTAAGATGTATTCTGAAAATTTTGTGAAGGAAGAAGTGAATTTTATGAGTATAATAAAGCCTTATTCTGATGAAGAGTATGAAAATGCTAAAACACAAGGTTTAGATTTGGATGATTGGAATGATTATGTAGAATATTTTGGATTAGGTGAAGATGAGGAATTTGTCTAACAAGGAAATAATGGGGATTAAATGAAACCAATACTTAACCCTCATTATTTAAAAAATATGAATTAATTTTAAGGAAGAATTTATAAATGTTTGAAATATTTTGTGGTTCCAAAGAGGCAATGGTAAGTGTTGCTAATAGAGGGGTAACAGGTTTAAATCCTAAAACTATTAAGTGGCAGATTATTGATAAAACTGCTAAATATAATGTTAGAGAGGACGAAACATTTAAAGATGATAAGGGTCAATCTCATATATGTGCAACATTATTAAGTGATATTAATTTAAAGCAAATTGCAGAAGAAAAGAGGTTAATTCTATAATACTATAGTTTCACATTCCTATAACAGACTTATAGTAGTTTATATTTTAAAAAATAAAAAAACATTAAAAAGAGTGAGAATATCTTATTGCTTATACATATTAAGATATTCCTGCTCTTTTTTTAAATTGTAATAATAATAAGTTAGATAAAAAATAATGGCTCTTTTAGAGCTAAAAACAAAGGGGATAAGTAAATGGAAAATAATAATACTGTGGAAATTAAAGCAGATGTCAAAAGTAAATTAGACAAAATAAGAAATGGCTCTGTATTCAGCAGCAAAACTACTTTTATAACTGAATTACTGCAAAACTGCAGCAGGGCTAATGCTAGTATAGTTAAAATATATGTGGAAAACGATACTTATACTGTTATTGATAATGGCTGCGGATTAAAAAATCCTGAAAACATACTTACTTTAGATAGTTCTAGTTGGGCTTCAACTAAGGAAGGGTTTGGAATGGGCTTTTGGTCCTGGTTGTGCATACCAGATATTGAAACCTGCACTATACAAAGTAATAAGTATAATATAAAAATTGATGCAGAAAGCCTTATAAATAGTGATATTCCAAAAGCAGAATATGAAAAAACAGCTGATACTTTTAAGGGTTTTAAAGTAACACTAAAGTCAAACTATATTAAAGAAAATCAACTCGAACTTATTAATCAAACTAAGGAAGAAGCAGAAATATTAGATATAGAAATATACCTTAATGATACCGAAATACCGCATAAAAATATATATGACAAAGTAAAAGGACAATATATAAAGGAATTCCATAATAAGTTGTTTGATGCAAAGCTTGCAGTTACAAATACAAGCTATTCTGCTCAAACTTATTATGAAAAACGATATGTAGAAGATATATATTTATGGAATGGACATATATCAGGTATTTTAGAGCTAAAAAAAGATACAGTAAAATTAAAAGAACCTGACAGAAAACAAATTGTGTCTGATGATAAATACGAGATGTTAAGGGATAAGTTTAATGAATGTGTTAAGGAACTTTATAAGGAATTTGTGAAAGTTTCAGATGAAGAAACAATAGATAAATATGCTGATACAATTAGTGAAATTCTTGCTCCTGAAGATTATGAAGATTATTTAATTATTGATGATGAAGAATTTGAAGAAGTTAACAGTATAAAGCAAGTTAATAGTGATTTATCCAATGTATATCAAAAATCCTCTGCATTTGAAAATTTAATAACAGAAATAAAAAACCAAAATAAAGAACAATTATCTTTATTCGGGGACAATAATGATGAGGAAGAAGCAAAAAAGATACTAAGCTTACTTAATGCTACAACAACTGATGAAACTAATACAAACATTAACAAGTGGGTTAAGGTAAGTAATAATAATGCTGATACTGATATAAATACTGTTAATTTAAATAAAACAGCTTTAACAGAAGAAGTATTAGCTACCATAAATAAAGTAATTATTGGAAATAATGTTTTTGAGAAGACTGCTAATACTGACCTCCAAAATTCAAGTTTAAATTTATCAGAAGCGGATTATTCAGAGGAAGATGAAACAGTAACAACTAGTATAGTAGCTACAGAAGCTAAAAAACATAAGAAGAAAACAAAAGTTGTAAGTGCCTTAAAAAAGTCCCGTATAAAAGTATGGGTAAAGGCTAGTCAAATTGATGAATATGAAGATACAATTGCCAAAGCTAAATATTATAAAATTAAAGTATTTACAGCTAAAAATGCTTTATACGAAAAGCTTTTTGAGTATAAAGACATTCCTTATATATCTGAGTTAAAAGATGGAGTAGAAAAAACAAATATAAAAAAGAATGTAGGTATTAAAACTAAAAAAGAAAAAATTGCATTGGATTTAATATCTCCAATCTTAAAATTTTATAATTTGCCACAGAATACTGTATTAATTGGTGAATTGGAAATACTCATAGAAACGAAACTGCAGGGAACTGTTGTTGACCGAGAATTAGAAAAAAATAAGAAAGATAGTATTAAGGTATATGGGATAACTGAACAAGACACTGGTAAAATTATATTAGATCGTAGAGCCTTACAGCTAAGCAGATTTAATATAAAAGAAAATAATTATGGGATAAATGAGTACAAGTTTTTAATTCATATATCCCAAATATTAGCTCATGAGTTAGCTCATTTACTTTATCATACAGAAGATAACACTGTAGAGCATTATAAAAAAGAAATGCAAATAGAAGAAGAAATTAAAAGACTTCTTGAAACAATATTCTAAAAAGCTATGCTTTAAGAAAATAATATTTTAACTATATAAGAAAAGAGATGTATCAGAAATATCTGGTACATCTCTTTTCTTATATAGTTAAAATACTCCAGTATAACCTCATACAGAAAGATAATAATACGAATGATATAATTATATCAAAATGACAAATATTAAGCTATATAAGGAGAATAGGGGAAGTGCTTTTAGAAAAGTAGAAAAGTTTTTTTATTCAGTTTACACAAAATTTTTTACAGGCTCAAAGTTCACTATTTGTACTCCTCAAATATATCATTAATATTTAACTTTTTATCTTTGCTATTTTCGTCTTTTTTAAAAATGCTTGCATCAATATCTAAAAGAGCTAATGCATTTTTTAAACTTGGATAGGGAATATAATTATTCTCATAATTTGTAATTGCATATTCTAAATACCTTGATGGAATTTTAATCACATTTGATGGCACTAATAATTTTTCATCAGCATTAATCATCTTAAATAAAGCCCTATATGTAATATCATTCTTTTCATTAAATAGTTCACATTTTTTATCATAATTAATAAAACCAATATTATAAAGTCTCTTAACTACTGCAGCATAGCTTACTTGGAACTCAATTTGTAATCTAATAATATCAATTGTATTAAGATCCATAGGTTTTTTCTTAAGTTCATATTTTACAAATTCTAATAATTGTGTTTCTGGCATTAAAAAACAATTTGCAAAATAATACGCCCTACCCTCAGAAATATCTTCATCTATATCATCAATATTTATGTCTATTTTCATATCTTGATTCTCGTCTTTAAAATCATATATTATATGGCCTAACCCATGGGCTATTGTAAATATTTCCATGGATAATGCTTCAGATGAGTTTGATACTATGATTTCTTTTCCTTCAAAGATTGTGGAAAATCCTAATATAGTATCTTTCCCAAATGGATACCTGATTAAATTAGTACCTCTTTGTTCTACTAAACTAAAAATATCCTTAACTCCATAAGTTTGTATATTGTTTCCCTGCCTTATGCTTAATGTTTTTTTCTCGATATCCATTTTATTAATCTTCAAAGTCATCATGCTCCTTCATTTGATAGTATAACTTCTCTTGAGCGTGAAAAGTTTTCAATATCTTTTCAATTTTAGAAACGGAATCTATTACATCTTCGCTGCTACCTTTTTCTCTAAATAGAGTAACAAGATCTTCCTTTTCTTCTTCAGCACTTGTTATTTCCGATATTGGTATCCCTAGATAATCTGCAATTTTTTTAATCATGACATAAGAAATATCCACTTGCCCATTTTCTAAACGAGAATATCTTTGCCTAGACATATCTAATACATTAGCCATTTGTTTCTGACTAATTTCAGGAATTTGGCGTAACTCTTTTATCCTTATACCTAATGCATAACTCATATTATATCTAGCCCCCTTATGTAATGATTATATAACATTTTATTATTATAGCCAATATATATGTTATATTAGTATTCCAAATTTTATATATTATGAATTAAATTAACATTAAGCTAATATTTTTGATAATAAAAAAGGTGGGCAAATGCTTTGTACTGAAAGCCTTTCGCTCACCTTTTAATTTAGTATTTATTTTGTGCCTTATTTATCATATGCATTAAAACGCATAGTTTCGTATCCGTAAGTTCCTGGGATCTTTTCTCTAATTTAAGTTTGTACATATATCCCACTATATATTTGGCTGTTTCTTTTTTCCCTAAATCTTTAAAAAAATCATAGAGAACACCTTTTAATCTAAGATATTGTTTTTCTCCCATTGTTTTCTTCGCAGAGTCTTCCATATTTTCTAAACTTTCATATGCTTTGATAGTAGCCATGTGTTTTTGAGGATCGTCTAAATCAATAATATGTAAGTTTTCAGGGTATATCAATAAATTTGTGATATCATTGATTGTAATTTCATTGTGTACCAATAAATTTGCTATATCCTCACTTATAATATTATTTTTTTTATTTCTTTTTGTTTTAATAAGCATTGCTCCATAGCTCCTTTCAAAATTTGCTAGTTTTTAGCTTAGTGAAGATGCACTCATTATTTGTATTTTTTAAATATATCACTAATATATTTTAATATTTATTTTGTGCTTTATTTATCATATGTGTCATAATGCATAGTGCCATACCCATGATTTCTGGAGATGTCTTTTTCAACTTAAGCCGATTAATACATTCCTTTATATATTTCTCTATTTCTTCTTTATCTAAATCTTTAGAATAATCATAAAGAACATTTTTCAGCTCAAAATATTTGTCTTCTCCTATTATTCCTCTTGCAAGACCTTCCATATTTTCTAAGCTTGCATATGCATTAATAGCAGCTATATGCTTCTGAGGATTGTTTAAATCAATTGTATGTAAGCTTTCAGGGTGTATTAATAAATCTGCAATATCATCATTTGTAATTTCATTTATTACCTTATTATTTTTTTGTAGCTTTCCATTCAGTATTTCCGTAAGCTGTGAAAATAGTTCTTTTGTAACTTCTATAGAATTCATGTTTTATCTTCCTCCTTTGTTTTTAGCTCTAAAAGAGCCATAATTTTTTATTTAACTTATTTTTATCACAAAGAACCAATGTTTTGTATTTATTATTACACAATAAAATGGAAGCAGCAATTATACTTCCTTTAAAATTAAAAATATTATTATTATTCTTCTATTAAAGAAGAAATTTCCTTGGATACTTCACTTAAAATATTTTTCAGTTTCATTTTCCACATAGGTATATTGTATAAAAATTTTAGGTAAGGGGAATTGATAAATATTTTAGAACCGTCATCAGCAGCAGTAATTTCTAATAAAGGAGTATTAGATGTAACGTGCCATGCTAACTGGGATTCATACAAATTATTTTGAATAAAAGTAACAACCTCTCGTATTTTAGATAATATAGAACTGCTAAACCCATCTATACTTGCTATATTTAAATAAAAAGTATCTTTTTCTTTTAATATTTCTGCTCTATATATAACCATGCCTTAATTCCTTCTTTCTTAAATCATTAGATTTTTTTCTATATGTTAAAAAGCGAATTAATAAATGAAATCTTTGGGCTGTATCTTATTATTTTCTTTATTTGACTTCTTAATATCAGAAATCACTTTATTTAATGGTTTATTAATAATAATATTATTCGCTGGCCAAAGCTTATCAAAATACTGCATAACTGGGATAGTATATATAATCATATTCTGCTTTTTATCATACTCATATGAAAATAGTTGTATGTATTGTATATCAAGTATTTCGCTATCATTGTCATATGTCATAAATCTTACAGTTTTATCAGCTAAACTAGAGAGTGTATTTTTTACATTTTGACTTATATCCCCACTTATTGTAAACGTATCTTTCTTTAAATAATATTTTAAGGCAAATGAAAATGCCCTAATAAACATATTTTTCTCATCTTTATTTAAATCAATAGTTCCTAACTCTTTGCCTAAAAAAAGTATTGAGTTATCAGTTTCTTTAACATTTCTATGTAATGGAATAGGTACACTAGGTTCAGTTGAATCATTATCAATCATTTTGACATCAGCTATTAGATACATCTTGTTATTTATTTTATTGACATTATAGATTTTAATTATTTGTGCAATTTTATTATATCCGCACATAATGTTTAACTGCGGCACAAAATCAGATATTATATAATCCCCTATATTGTAAATATATTTCTTATCCATATTAAAAGCTCACTTCCTCCATGATATCTATGCTAATTTCTTATCTCTTACATATATGATAATGAAAAAATGAAAAAAAATAAAATAAAATTAGAAAAAACAGAAAAAAGTTTTTTAATGTAATAATAATGAATTAGACAAAAAGATTTATGGCTTTTTAAAAAGCTAAAATTGAAATTGAAAGGGGTTTATATTTATGAACAAAATTGCATTAGTAGGAAGATTAACAAAGGATCCTGAATTAAAATTCACTCCAGGAAAAGGGACTGCAGTTGCAAATTTTACAGTTGCAGTCGATAGAGATGGATTAAAAGATCAAATAGGAAATAAGCTTACTGATTTCCTTCCTGTGAATGTTTGGGGGAAACAAGCAGAAAATACTGCAAATTTTTGCAGCAAAGGGGACTTAATAGGCATCGAAGGAAGAGTTCAAACAAGGAAGTATCAAGCTCAAGATGGAACTAACAGGTATGTTACTGAAGTAAACGCATCTAGAGTAGAGTTCTTCCCTAACAATAGAAGTAAAGCTCAATCACAAAATGCACAAAATGCACAAAATCAATCATATGGAAACGGAATGCCACAGCCAAACCAGCAGCAAACACCACCACCATCAGCATATGGCAGTAGTGATTATCCAGATAATGGATTTTCACCTATGCCATCAGATGATGATGAAATTCCATTCTAAAAATTATTCTATTAAATAATTTTAAATAAAGGCAAAGATTTTTCCATCTTTGCCTTTATACATCAAAAAAAAATAAAAAAATTGGGGGAAAAATAATATATGAAAATTAATAATAATGATTTAAAAACATTACTAGAAATAGCTGGTAAAGGAGTCACTAAGACTTCAACGATGCCTGCATTTGCGTGTGTAGATATTAAAGTTGATAACGATATAGCTGTAATATTAACGGGGAATTCACATCAAAACATCATACAAGTAGCTCGGGTTGAGGCTATTAAAGATGAAAAATGGGAAGCACTTATAGACTATACCATTTTTTCAGCATTAGTTAATAAGTTTTCAGGAGATACTACTCAAATAACTAGAAAGGATGATAAAGTAATAATCAAGAATAGCCGAAGCAAAACAGAAATGGCTATTCAAGAAGGGGAATTGCCACTTGCTCCTATTACTGATAAACAAGAAGTAATAGAGCTAACTAAAGAAGAGTGGCTTAAGTATATGAAACCACTGATATATGCAATTGCTATAGATGATACAAGACCTATTTTGCAATGCGTATGTTTAAACGGTAATAATAATGATACAACTGATGTAGTTGCATTAGACGGTTATCGTATTGCAAAATCAGTGTTACCTAAAAAAAGCAACATAAATTGTATCATTGATGGTACAACAATAAAAATAATAACGGATATAATAAATAAAGAGAAAGAAAAAACAATAATAAAAATTTATAAAACTGATTCAAAATTAATTTTTACTATAGGTACTTGTAGTATTATTAGTGGAATTATTTCAGGCGAGTATATACAATATCAAAGAATAATTCCAGATACGGAATCAATGGATAGCTTGGAAGTATCAAGAGTTGATTTGATACATACCTTAGATAGATTAAAAATCAGTCAAAAGAATACGCCAATGGTACTATTAAAAATATCTGATAGTAAAATCATGTTATCGGCGAATTCAGAGATAGCAAAGATGCATGAAGAACTACCAATAAATTCAGGCATAGAAAACTTTGAAATTGCTTTCAACATTAATTATTTAATTGATGCTGCTAAGCAATTTGATGAAGAAAAAATAACTATATATTTTGGTGGCAGCCAAAATCCCTGTATAGTTAAAAATGATTATATGTTAGCATTATTGCTGCCTGTTAGAATAGGAGCTTATAATGCATAACATAATTAAGCAGAGCCAATTAATTTTGGCTCTATTTTTTTATTTTCATTTTTTTAAAAATATCTTTATGAGCAAATAATCTTAAAAAATAAAAAAATTGAAATAATAATAAACTGAAGAAAAGTATTATGGCTTAATTAATAAGCTAAAAATAAAAGAAAGGGGAAGAAGAATGATTAATTATTCAGCATTAATTAAAAAACTTAACAGAAATGAAAAGATTAATTATCTTATATTGCTTTCTAAAGATGTAACAAGCACTTCTAATATCATAAAAAAATATACAAAGAATCTCCAAATACCAGAATTAAACTTTGTTGAACTAGATGGAGAAACAATTGTATTTAATGATTTAAATAATGCTGTAGAAAAGTTACCCTTCATGGATAATTACTCTGTAGTATTAGTAACAAAAGCAAATTTTATTACTAGTAATGGTAAAGATCCAAACAAAATATTAAAATCATTAAATAAGCTAACAGTACCTTCATCTTGTGTGTTAATTTTACAGGCATACATTGATGAAGAAGAAAATCCAAAGAAAAACACAAAAATAGCAAAATTAGAAAAGCAAGGGGCTACAGTAGTATATAATCCTAAATTTACACTGCAAGAAGGTAAAGAAGAATTAAAGAAAAGAAATATTATAATGCTTGATAGTACGGTATCATACATTTATGAAAAAGTTGGAGACAATTTAGACGTTTTTATAAATGAATGTGAAAAAATATCAATGATACCTAAAGACTATTTAAACCCTAGGTTATTAGATGGTGTAATTACTAAAACAGTTGTAAATTCTGTGTTTGACATAATAGATGTGCTAATTAGAGATAGGGATTTACAGCAAGGATTAAATATACTAAACAATCTTATGGAAAGAGGAAGTCAGCCTCTAGAAATTTTTGGAGCACTACATAGCCAGATAAAGCTTATTTATTATGCTAAACAGTTTGAATTAAATGGAAAAGGCAGTGACGAATTTGCTAAAACATTTAAACTTCATCCATTTAGAGCTCAAATAGGTTTTAACCAGGCTAAGTTATTCACATTAGAAAAAATATCTAACTTATTTATTTATTGCAATGATGTAAGTAACAGTCTAAAGTTTAGTGCTAACCCAAAAATCGAACTTGAAAAGGTTATTGTAAAATTATTCGAATAATAACCAATTATCAATAATGCAAAAATAATAAGGGGGATATATAAATATGTTGTATGAAAAATATAGACCAGCAAAGTTTTCAGATCTTGTAGGACAGGAATATACGAGCAGTATATTACAAAATCAGATAAATACAGGGAAAGTAGCACACTCATATTTGTTTTGTGGGACCAGGGGAACAGGCAAAACAACTTCTGCTAGAATATTAGCAAAAGCATTGAATTGTGAGAAACCTATTAATGGTGAACCTTGTGGCACTTGTGCTTCATGTGTTGCTATAGATAATGGTCAATCAATGGACGTAATTGAACTTGATGCTGCTTCGCATAATGGTGTAGATGATATACGAGATATTATAAGCCAAATGAAATATGCACCTGCACAAGGTAAATATAAGGTATTCATCATTGATGAATGTCAAATGCTCAGCAAAAGTGCGATGAATGCATTTTTAAAAGCCTTAGAAGAACCGCCTAAACACGTGATATTCATACTTTGTACAACGGACCCGCAGAGTTTACCAGTAACAATAATATCAAGATGCCAAAGATTTGACTTTAAAAGAATAAGTGTAAAAAAGATAATAGAGCGATTAACTTACATATGTGAGCAAGAATATGTAAATTTATCACCTGAAATATTAGAGCTTATCGCAAAGGTTTCTGATGGAGCAATGCGTGATGCTTTAAGTATCTTAGAAAAAGTAATAAGTATTGAAGAAAGCCAAAGGACAGAAGAAAATATTGCAAAGATGCTTTCAATGTCAGGCAATGAAACAATAAGTAAATTAGTAAATAATATGCTAAGAGGTGATATCTTCAATGCATTACTAATTTTAAATGAATTAGATAATGATGGCCAAGACTTTACCTTGTTTATAAAAGACATGATTAAATATGTAAGAAATTTGATGATATTAAGTGCTAATGGGCCTGAAGAAATAATCCCAGCAACTAAGGAAGATATAGCTGTTATGAAGCAAATAGTAGATGATACTAAATCATCAGAAAAGATAATTGAGCTTTTAGAATTACTGCAAACTGCTGAAAATAATACTAAGTGGAACAGTAATCCTAAAGTTGCACTTGAAACTGTTGCTGTTAAACTAAATCAAAATAAAAATAATAAGGAAATAGAAGAATTAAAAAATATGATAACTACATTACAGCAAAGTATAAATAATATATCTGCTGTATCTAGTAATACTGAGCAACAAGAAAAACAACAGCCAAAACAAAATAATGCAAATAGTAATAAACCACCACAGCAAAATCCAGTTGTAGTAGCAAAAGCAAAAATTGCAGAAATATCAAGACGATATAATAAAGGTGATTTTGCCGATGCATTAGAGAGAAGTAAAATCTTTATGCAGGAAAACATTATGTTATTTCAAAGTAAAGATGAAAATGATAGAGCTATACTTGAAAATAATAAGAAAAACCTTAAAAATGGATTTACAAAATACCTACAAAGAGATATTAATGTGGAGGTTAAATAAGGCGGTGAGTTAGATGACTAAAAAGGAAAATGTATATCTGAAAAATATCGGCAACAGTGAAAAGAAAGTTGCAGAAATAACTAAAAATACATTAATAATATATCAGGAATACATCACACTCGATGATATTTTAAAGATAACGGAAGATATAAAAACAAGACATATCAACGTCAAGAATGAGCAAATAAATGTTATGTAGATATTAAAATTTAAAATATATTTTAAATAAAAAGGGCAAAGCGTCTAATTCAAAAGCTTTGCTCTTTTTATATTTTTTTGTCTTTTAACAATATATAAAATCAATAAATAAAAAAAGAAAGCAGAAAGGAAGCAAAAAAATATGAGGAATATTAGGTTGGAAAAACTATCAATAGGAGATATTTTTAAGGTGTCAGGTATAGAATGGATGATTGTAGCTAAAAACCATGAAGGATATCCAGATAATTCTGTTACTATTATGAGCAAAGATGTTTTAGAGAAAAGAGTATTTGATACTCATGGAGGAGAGCATGGCTCTAATCATTGGGGTAATTCAGATTTAAGGAAATACCTTAATGGAGAATTCTATAATAAACTAGATCCAAGCTTTAAAGCAGCAATATTGGAGACTAATTTAATAAATGTTGAAAATAATGCCAATTATAATGGCAATACTTACTATACTAAAGACAAAATATTCATACCATCTTTTGAAGAATTGGGATTTAAGGACATAGACTGTGCTAAACCAATTGGTACAGATTACGGTGCATTTAAAACAAATGAATCAAAGATAACTAAGCTAAGTGGTAATAGCCCTTATTATTGGACAAGAGCCCCTTACTATTACTATTCCGACTTTGTATGTATTGTATATAGCGATGGTTCCGATTACTGCGATGATAGTGCAAAATTTGATTGGGGTATTCGCCCAACTTTAAACCTGAAAGCTAACATTATTATATAAAAGTAGAAAGGAGCAAAAATAAGTAAATGAGAAAATATCTAATTAATACTCTAAACATTGATAATTTCAGCCTGCTAATTACATTATTAGATTATGAAACTGAAATTTCCAAGTACCTAAAATCTGTTAAAGTACTTTCTTTTAATAGTAAGAAGGTATTAATTGATACTGCATTGTGTTCTGGCATGAATGATTATAGATTTATTGCTGCAACATTAAATAATGATGGAACTATTAATATTAATGATTGCAGCTATACAAAAGTCAACCCACTTATATTAGAAAAAGCAAATGGAATAATACAACACGAGCCAATTAGCCTAAACAATTCTATTTTAACTACCCCTCAAATAAATGCCTTAAAAAATAAATAAAATTAAATAAGCAACTATCTCAGTACAAAAAAGGAATTATAAAAAGAGCAAAGCTTTAAATTAAAAGCTTTGCTCTTTTTATATTTTTTGGCTTCTCCCAATACATAAAAGCAATAGGTAAAAGGTAAAAAAATTATTGCTTATAAGCCGCAATTAATATTTATCCTTTAAGTGTTTTTTATGTAGGAGGCAACAATATGCAAAGAAATTTTAAACAATATTTTAGCTCATGCTTTAATAATAATCATATCCCAATAATGGTTATGACTAATAGTACCAAAACTAAAGTTGAAGAATTTGCAAAAAACATAATTATAGCCAAAGCAAGTGAACAGCATCATATTATGGATAACAATGCTGAACAAAAGAGATGGCTAACAGGAATAGGTGGGGAACTTGCATTAGAAAAATATTTAAATACTCCGTTCTTTGATTGGAGTATAGGAAACTCAGAAAAATATAATGTACCAGACTTAAAAAGAATAGGTTTAAATGTTGGTGTTAAAACCGTAGAATACGGAAAATTCCCTGTTGTACATATAAATCCTAAAAGACCTGAAGTTATAGTTGTGAGAAGCAATAATAAATTCTATATATGTGGCTTAGCAACAGTAGAAAATTTAAAAAATAACAGCAGTATTGATTTAATTATAGATAAAAAATTAAGAGAAAGAAAAGTAAAAACAGGTTTTTATGGTTTTTCTGAATTAATTAGTTTTAACAATATAAAGGAATTAAGAGAAATAGCAAAAGCAAGCTAGAAAATACACAGCAAAAAGCTTTAATGCAAATTTATTTATAAACAGTTTTGCTCTATTAAGACTGATTCCAGCACAACCAGTGCAAAAGCCGAATAAATAATTTATAAACAATCTTGCTTTATTAAGGCTTTAACGTTTCTAACATTTTTAGCAATGAAATTTTTGTTTATAAGCAACTCTACTTAATTAAGACTTATTAAAAAATTAAACAAAAAGAATATATCAACATATTTATAAACAGCTATGTTTTATTAAAGCAGTTAAATGGCAAAAACATGAAATATCACAATTTATGCAATTTATAAACAATCCTGCTTTATTAAAACAAAAGTTAAAAAAGGAGGTATTATTAAAATACGAAAATTTATAAGCAATATTGTTCTATTAAAACTACAGCCTATACAACCAGTACGAAAGCCAACACCGTAATTTATAAACAATCTCTGTTCTATTAAGACTGAAAGTGCAATAATTAAAAAACCAAACGGTGATTCATTTATAAACATCATTTGTTCTATTAAGACTATGGTATTTCCTACATTCTACATTTTAACATATAGTAGCTAAGCATTGATATATCTCTATTAGATAAAAATTATCCTAACCGTTTTTCATATTTTTGCATATATAAGCTTAAAGTCTTATATATCAGTAGTTATACAGCATTTATTATAGCAGTCAGCTGGGATAATTCACTTTATTCTAAGAGTCTATTGTTGAGAACCAGTGAACTCTTTATATATTTATTATAAATAAAATTTGCGAAAGCAACAACTTGTTAAAAAAATATTTTATTTTATGAATTATTATTAAGTCTGGTTTTTATCATATAAGGTATGGGGCAAATATAATATATTAAATTAATCCCTATCATAATTTTGGAAAACTAAATTCCGTATGAAATCCTACAAAAGCGGAAGTTATAATTTTTTAATTAAAGTTTTTATCGAAGGAGGTAAAAGTTAATCATGCAAAATTTTTTTGGCAAGAAAAAAATACAGCATAGAGTAGCACAAGCACTATTATGTGTATCTGTATTTAACTTTGGAATATGTATAACGCCACAAACAGTTAAAAGCAATGCAGGTATTATAAATCTCAATATAGCTAAAGCAGAAACAAAAGTACCCCGAAAGGGTGATATTGTAAAGCTAAGTGACCTTAATGTAGGTGATATTTTTAAGGCATCAGATATTGAATGGATGGTTGCAGCTAAAAACCATGAGGGCTATCCCGCTAATTCTGTTACTGTTATAAGTCAAGATATATTAGAGAAAAGAGCATTTGATAAACATATAGGTAAATTTGGTTCCAATCATTGGGGCAATTCAGATTTAAGAAAATACCTCAACGGTGAATTTTATAATAAACTTGATGCAAGCTTTAGAGCAGCGATACTAGAAACTAATCTAGAAAATATTGAAAATGAAGCTAACGATACTTGCTATAACAGTTATGGTGCTCCAGGTTATAATGATAAAACTTACTATACTAAAGACAAAATATTCATACCATCTCTTGAAGAACTAGGGCTAAAAAATATAAATTGTGCTAGACCAGTTGGTACTGATTATGGTACATTTACAACAAATAAATCAAGAAGAGCTAAATTAAATGGCAAAAATTATTGGTATTGGACTAGAGATCCTTATTGGAGCTGCTCATACGATATGTGTGGCATAGATAGTAATGGATCTTATAATAATTATCTTGTTGCTTATAGTACCTCTTGGGGGGTTCGTCCAGTTTTAAATTTAAAATCTGATATCCTTCTTGAATATACAGGGAAAGATAACCTTGTGTACAATGGTATAGCTCAAAATAAGATAAATATACTCCCAGATACCATAAAAGCAAAGGCTATATATCAAACACAATTAGATAGACTAGAACTCCCAATAGCTAAAATTGTGTGGCCCTTTTAAACTTAGTAAAAAGGCTTCAGTACAATAATTGCACTGAAGCTTTTTTATTATCCGTATGCTTTTTAAAAGCTAAAAACTAAATACCAAGCAATTATATGCTTGGTGGCTTATTACTAAGGGGATAGCAATAAACTCTTTATATGTTTATTATAAATAAAAACTACAAAAACAGCAACATCAACTATTATTTTTTGCAAGTTTTGTGAACTCCACCCCCACTTACTTCGTTGAAGTGGGTGTACTTTTGCTTATCTTGGATAGAATTATTTTGAATTTAAAATATAGCGTATTTTTTTATCCCAAAATTATTATAGCAGCAATAGTTACAAAATATTTTTTGAAATAATAATAAATTAGAAAAATATTAATGGCTTATTTATAAGCTAAAAACAAAGGGGGATAAAAAAGTATGCAAGAATACGAACTACTATCAAACAAAAGCCTAAGAGAAACTTTTGAAAATAGGGTAGATGTATTAGAAAAAGTCAAAACCTTATTTCTTCTGCCTGATATTGAATTGGCTACTAATGATATGGTTGCAAAATATTATGAAGTAAACAAAAAAACTATACAAAAAACAGTTGAAAGAAATAGAGAAGAAATAGAAGAAGATGGGTATAAACACTATGTTAAATCTGAAATAATTTCCATATATGAACGGAGTCGACAAGATGTCGCATCCGTTACAAGCATTGAAAATGAAAGGACACAGACGGTTGTCAAATTTTCAGATAACAAAAGCATAGCTGTTAATAATAATGGTGCAAGTCTATTTCCTCCAAGAACCATTTTGAGAATAGGGATGCTGCTTAGGGATAGTGAAGTGGCAAAAGAAGTAAGAACGCAGCTATTAAATACCATGGAACATACTACAATCGATACAAAACTTGAAGAAATTAATAAAGAAAAAGATTTGATTTATGCAGTTGTAACTGCTGATGATGAATCAGCAAGAATGATAGCTCTAAGTGAATATCGTAAATATATGAGCAGGTATAAAGAATATGTAGAAAAAGTAGTTGCATCACCATTTGGTTTAACAACAACTACAATCGCAAAAGAATTAGGCTTTAAATCTGCAATACAACTAAACAATGTTCTTGCAGAAAAGAAAGTACAGTTTAGGGATGCCCAAGGGCAATGGCAATTGTACAGCAAATATGCTGGAAAAGGTTATACAGCACCTTACACGTTTTTAGATGATACAGGTAATACACGCCATTCTACAAACTGGACAGAAAAAGGTAAAAAATTTATATATGAATTATTAGGGGATGAACTGCCTTGTAATAATTTGGACATTGCAAATTAATTTAAAGAAAAAGAAAAAAGGGAGGGATATAATTTTATGATAAAAGTTACAAAAAAAGAATGGAATAGAATTCCTAATGATTATAAGGGGAAATGGAAGAGATGTATAAAAGATGATGGATGGCAGCCAGATTTGCCTGAAGAATTTATAGGCAAAAGAAATGTAATGTCAGGCTGCATTAGTAACCAAATAGGAAGCCTTTTAACAGAAGGAATCCATTTTAAAATAACAAAATAATAAATGGAGGGATAAAATGAATATTGAAGATATTTTAAAACATAGTGAAGAATTTCGATATAGACTTTTAAGCAGAATGGAAAGCGATTGCAAATATTATTTAGGCTATGGCAATAGGTGTAAAAAACATCTGTGGGCTGGTAATGAGAAAAAGCAAATAGGAATTATGAAAGAGTTATACAACAGCTTTCCTGCTGATAAAAAGCCAGAATGGTTAACATATAGGCAAATTTTATCATATGAAACAAGAATGGTAGAACAATAATTTTATATTAACTATTATAAAAATCTATAAATAAAGTAAAATAACAATATCTATTTATGGGGTTAAGTAATACTAATGCTTAATCCTCATAGTCTTAATTTAAGTTAAAAATAAGAAAGGAAATATGTATGACAGATATTAAAGGAAAAAAATAAGTCTAAATATAAGCAATTATTTATCTTTTTATAAGAACAAATATAGAAAAACTGTTAAGGAGGATACATAATATGCGTTTAAATTGGAGCAATGAGGATTATATAAATGCTGCAAATGAAGTTATGAAAGATTATTATAATATGCAGCTTAATACATTTCAAACAGAAGCAAAATTCAAGGAGCTTACAGGGAAAATGCAGTCCTTTGATACTATTAAAAGACATTGGGAGAAAATCAATAAGCCAACGATTAAAAATATTGCAAGAATTTAAAAATTATAAATTTAATAGAATTGTGTTTATAAATAAAGCAAAATAACAATATCTATTTATGATGAGTCAGATTATATATAAGAAAGGAAATGTATATGTTATGTTAGATATTGAAGAAGTAAAAATTAATGATATAATTATTTGCCTTGTTGGAGAATCGGGCTCAGGGAAGACAACAATAGCTGAGCTATTAGAAAAAAAAGGATATAATTATATAGAAAGCTATACTACAAGGAAACCTCGATATAATGGCGAAAGAGGACATATATTTGTAGATAAAATAATTGATAAAAAGGATATGATAGCTCCTGGATATTATCAAAATAATTGGTATTGGACTACGAAAAAGCAATATCAAAATAAGGGCATAAGTATTTATCCAATTGAGCCTACAGGTATAGAATTTTTAAAAAATAATATTAAAGATGCAAAAATAATTGTAATATATTTAAAAGTAGATAAAGAAATAAGGAAACAAAGAATGTTAGAAAGAGAAAATCAAATAGACCTAGCAATAAATTATACTAATATATGTAGCAATATAATGGTCAAATTATCAAATGACGATAATCAATTTGATTTTGTACCTTGTGATTATGTTATTAATGCTAATAAATCCATAGAAGAAGTTTTAGCATTAATAAATAAATGCATAGAAAAAAGCTTCCAGCTTAATTAAAGCTAGAAGCCTTTTTTTATGCAAAAATAAGTAAAAATACATATCAACTTAATATCTTAATTATTTGCTAATAGAAAGAGAATACACAGAATTATTTACACAGCCAAATTTTTATTGTAAATTAAAAATATAAGCTATTGTATCATGTTTAATGTTATATATCATTTTTTTAAACATTTCGCCGCTTTGTATTTGATATTCTTGTACAGGATCAAGCTGCCTATAAGCACATAAACCTATACTTTGCTTTAATTGATCCATATCATCTGTGTACTGTATCCAATGCATATCAACGACTTTTAATAAAATAATTCGCTCAATTTCTCTCATATTTTTACTGCCTTGAATTTGTTCTTCATCTTGATATGCTTTTATTGCTATATTAAAACATTGCTCAATAATTTCATCTGTAGAAAGATCTTTAAGCATATCTTTATTAATTTTAGTTATAAAGCTATTGGTTAGTAGTGCACTAGATGATGATGCATTAGCAGATAGTAGTTTGCTAGGTAGCAATGTATTCATAAACTCAACTATATCATCTATGCAATTTTCAATGTTATCATTAGAATCCTGATTAAAATCCTGTCTTCCTAAATAATACCTTACATTTTCTACAATAACATCATGTATCATACTTTTTATTTGCCCACTAACATCCATTCCATCTAATACTTGATTTCTTTGTTTATATATTATTTTTCTTTGTTCATTTATTATATCATCAAAATTTAAAGTATAAATTCTTGCTTCAAGATTGTTCCCTTCAATAATCTTTTGAGTATTTTCAATAGCCTTAGTAATTGCTTTATTATTAATAGGCTTATTTTCATCAAGGTTCTTACTAATTATAGAAAGTTGCTTAGTACCAAAAATTCTCAATAAATCATCTTCAAGAGATATATAAAATTGCGATGAACCAGGATCCCCTTGACGACCTGAGCGACCCCTTAATTGATTATCTATACGCCTTGCTTCGTGCCTCTCAGTACCTATAATTTTTAATCCACCTAATTCTACAACTCCTTCACCTAATTTTATATCTGTTCCTCTGCCAGCCATATTTGTAGCTATAGTAACTGTTCCTTTTTCTCCAGCATGAGAAATAATCTCGGCTTCTTTATCATTAAATTTAGCATTTAATACTTGATGTGGTATTCCATGCTTTTTTAACATATTAGATAACTCTTCAGATTTTTCTACACTAACAGTTCCAACAAGAATTGGCTGCCCCGTTTTATGTGTTTCTATTATATCATTCACAATTGCATTTAATTTAGCTTTTCTTGTCTTATATATAACATCATCATAATCAATACGTTTTACAGGCTTATGAGTAGGAATTGCCACCGTATCAAGGTTATAAACTTGCCTAAATTCAGTTTCTTCTGTTAAGGCTGTACCAGTCATTCCTGAGAGTTTAGAATATAATCTGAAATAATTTTGGAATGTTATAGATGCTAAGGTTTTAGATTCATTATTAATTTTTACCATTTCTTTAGCTTCTATCGCTTGATGTAAACCATCATCATATCTTCTACCTTCCATTATTCTGCCTGTAAATTCATCTACAATAACAACTTTACCATTTTTAATTATATAGTCTTTATCTAATTTCATAATATAATTAGCTTTTAATGCCTGTATTACATTATGCTGAATTTGAATATTGTTAATATCTCCAAAATTGGCTATATTAAAAAACTGTTCTGCCTTTTTAACTCCATTAGCTGTTAATAATACAGAATAAGCTTTTTCATCAATTGTAAAATCTGTTTTTTCTTTTAATGATTTTGCAAATATATCAGATAATCTGTAATAATCATCAATTTTATTATCAGGACTAGAAATTATCAGTGGGGTTCTCGCTTCATCTATAAGGATAGAATCAACCTCATCTACAATAGCAAAGTTTAATTCTCGCTGTACTTTATTATTTTTACTAAATACCATGTTGTCTCTTAAATAGTCAAAACCAAATTCATGATTTGTACCATATGTTACATCTGCATTATATGCTTTGCGTCTTTCATCATTAGATAAATCATGTAATATTACTCCAACAGTTAATCCTAAAAATTCATATAATGGTTGTAAATATTCCTTATCTCTTTTAGCAAGGTAATCATTTACTGTAACAACATGAACGCCTTTCCCTGTAAGAGCGTTTAAATAAGCTGGTAATGTAGCTACTAATGTTTTCCCTTCACCAGTTTTCATTTCTGCTATTCTTCCTTGATGAATAATTATCCCACCAACTAGCTGCTCTCTAAAATGCTTAAGCCCTAAAACTCTTTTAGATGCTTCTCTAACTACAGCAAATGCCTCTGGGAGAATATCATCTAATGTTTCACCTGCTAATAGCCCATCCTTAAATTCATCAGTTTTAGCTCTTAACTTATCATCAGATAACATACTTATTTTGCTATCTAATGATTCAATTTTATTGACTGTCGGATTTAACCTTTTAATTTCTTTTTCACTATAAGTCCCAAATATTTTGTTAAAAATCATTCTGCTTTTCTCCTTTGCTAATTTATTAATTTATTGATTCTTCAGGTTGCAATACAGCTTTAAATAATTCCTCTATATTACTAATGTCCTCCCCTAAGCAATCAATAGTTTGTTCTATAAGTTCACATTCTTGCTCAAAATTATTGATATTATTAAGCTGTTCACTGCTATGTGCTTTTAATTCATTCCCTAATACTTTTTGTGCTGATTCATATTTGTTTAATTTGTAGTATGCTTCATATGTACTATCTAGTGTTTGCAATGCATTGTATAGTTCTATATGCTTCTCATATAATTTTTTTTGCAACTTACAAACTATTGTTATTTTCTTATTAAATTCATCTACAATATTTTCTGTTAATTGATCCATAATATAAAATTCTCCTTCCATATTTTTAATTATTTTAATTATTTTTTATCCTGAATAAAACTTTGCCATAAATATTTCTTATATTAGCAGGGCCACCTATACGGCTATCATAACTTACATCTCTATTGTCACCCATCAGAAAGTATTGATTAGGCTGTAATATTATTGGTGTATTTAGTTTAATATCATAATCATGTTCATATGTCCATTTAGCATACGGTTCTTCTAATGCTTTATCATTGATATATACAGTCATATTTTTAATCTGAATCTTATCTCCTGGTATTCCAATAACTCGTTTAATTATCTGTGTATTTGGGTTTTTAAAAGAGCGTGCAATTACTACATTGCCATGTTCAATTTTTTTATAATGTTTGGCAACTACTACTACATTATTATCATGGAATGTTGGATACATTGAATCTCCTTTAACTGTAGTAATAGATATTAATTTTGGAAGTAGAACCAAACAAAATAAACAATAAATAGTAAGAAATATAATGTCTTTTTTTAAGCTTTTACTCATAATAAAGATTTAGCATATATCCCCTCTATTTTTTAAAATTACAAAGGAAATGCTATTCTCCTTTCTTTTTTTATGTAAAGTACTTATATATATCTAAAAATAAAAAAAAATATAAAAAAACAGTAGAGCAAATATAAATAAGCTCTACTGCTATTTTTTTTAGTTGCAGGCACTGTAAATTTCTGTCTGTCTTTGTTTCCCATCCAAATATTTATTTTTTGTAGCTACGCCTCCTCTAATAGCTCTTTCTTCAAGATTATAATCTAATACTTCCCTGACTTTTAAATACATTTTATGATTAATCATAGGTAATCTTTCTGTCAAATCCTTATGCACTGTAGTTTTACTATAGCCTATCTTACTTGCCACCTTTCTGGTAGTAGATTTCTCCTGGATCATTAATTTTGCTTCATACAAAACTCTCTGTTCAATTAAACTACTTTGCATTAATTAATTCCTCCCCTTTATTATTTTTAGCTTTAATAAAGCCCTTATTTTTTTGTCCAATTTATTATTATCACATTTTAAAAACTTTTCGTGAAAATACTAATTATTTTTTGTAATAATAATAAATCAAAGAAATTTATTATGGCTTTATTAAGCTAAAAAAACAAAGGAGGAATTAATTAGGAGCTATAAAAATCTAAAGCTAAAAATTTAAAATAATAAAAATTAGGAGGGAAAAAAGCAATGAATACCAACTGTAAATATGAATTTTTCTTAATAGGAACTGGAGCAACAGGTAGTCAGCTGCTCCCCATGCTTACACAATTACTTAATAACACTGAAAGTAAGGCTATTACTTTGATTGATGGAGACGACGTTGAGTATAAAAATTTGAAGAACCAGAAGTTTTTGGAAAAAGATATTGGATACCATAAAGTCCAAGTATTAGCAGAACGGTATCAACGAGTATATCCTGATTTAGCAATAAGATATATCCCTGAATTCATAAAAAGTAAGGATATGCTATTAAAATTATTAAACTGCTCTTATTGGTATGACGGTAATATACCAGTATTAATAGGCTGTGTAGATAACATTGAAACCAGAAAAGTTATCTGCGAAGCATTAGAAGAATTCGAGGAAAATAATAAGTATATCTATATAGATGGCGGAAATGGCACTGCAGATAGGAATGGCCAAATAGTTATATCATCAAATATTCCTAAGTATATGTATAAGTTGCCATGGGATATATATCACGATATAAAAGATTCTACTGAAACAGTAGATAAGGCTTTAAGCTGTGGTGCTCAAACAGATAAAAATCCACAAAACATAGCAACTAACATCTATGCAGCTGCAAACTTATTCATGGTTATAACAAACTTAGTAATGTTTAATAAGTTAGGTAAAAGCTTCATTAAGTTTGATGCTGACAATATAGATGTGGTTAGCAGAAAAATATCAGGAAACTAAAGTCAAAAATAATACCGAGAATTCTAAAACGTTCTCAGCAAAGGATACAGAAGAACTTTTAGTAAGTGAAAATATTTCACTTACTAATTTTAGGTAATATTTTGATACAAAAAATAAGTAGGTTATAAAAGCTGAAGATATATTGATTTTTTATATTACTTTAAAAATTATTATATATAAATTCAAAAGAAAAAAGAAGGGAATAAAAAAGATGGACACTGAAAATGATTTATTAGAAAAGAAAGAAACAAGAGAAAAGTTTATTGGGAGAACAGAAGTACTAGACAAGGTAGGCGAATTAATGTTCTTACCTAATACCGAATATGCAACAACAAAGCAAGTGGCAAAATATTATAAGGTAGATGATGCATTAATTAGGCAGGTGTTAGTAAGGAACAACGATGAATTGGTATCTGATGGGGTCAGAGTTTTAACTGGAAATGAACTGAGTGACATTAAGTCACTTAGTGGAATTAAGTCAAGAGCAAAACAAATATCAGTATTCCCTAAGCGTGCAATATTAAGAGTAGGTATGCTTTTAAGGGATAGTGAAGTTGCGAAGGAAGTTAGAACTAGACTTTTAGATATAGTACAGGATACAGAAAAATCTTCGCCTGAAATTATACAAAACATAGCTAATGAGTTAACGGAAGAAAAACAGCTTATGTTAGACAGAGTAGAAGCAGAAGTTAATGGCGATTATGATAAAGTATGTACTATTAACGCAAAACTATTTGCACTAAAAAATAAAAGAATAAAAGAATTAGAAGAAGAAAACAAAAACATAACTACTAATGCTCTAACAATTAGTGAATCTAAAAATGTTATTAATAAAATAGTTAGAACTATTGGTTTTAAAGAATACAACGGAGTAATAAGTAGTGCCTACAAAGAACTATATTCTAAAGCCAATTATAAGTTAGGCATTAATATTAAAGCCAGAGGGAAAAAGCACGGGAGTTATCTAAATTCATTAACAGAAGAAGAAACTTTTAAATTAGAAAAAATCGTAAGAAACTGGGCTACAGATGTAGGCCTAGATCTTGATAAGCTCTTAAAAATATCATAAAACAGAGGGCAGATAAGCTGTACAATAATTCACAGTTTATCTGTTCTTGGTTTTAAGCAATGTCCTTCAAGGACTTCACATCAAATAATTTATTAAATAAGAGAAAGGGAAGATAATATGATTAATAGGATAGTACTTTTAAATTCCATCGCAGGGTGCGGAAAGGACACTTCAGCTGATTATATTTGCAGTAATTATAGCTTTAAAAAAGTAGCTCTTGCAGATGGAATTAAGGAAATCGCAAAAAAATATTTTAACAGTACATATAAGAATAGGGAACTATATATTAAAATCGGTGAAAAAATGAGAGAAATCAATCCTAATGTATGGATTGATTATACTTTAAAAAGAACGGATAATATTGAGAAATGTATAATTAGCGATTGCAGACAGCCTAGGGAATATTATCGCCTTGTCAATAAGGGATTTTTGCCTATAAGAATTTTATGCGACAAAGATAAAGCCATTGACAGGTTAAGAAAAAGAGATGGCCATTGTGATGAAAGTTTATTAGAATTGCCTACTGAAATAGGAACTAATAAGTTAAATGCAATTGAGATTGATAATAATGGAAGATTTAAAGACTTATATGACAAACTGGATAATTTAATAAATCAAAACTATGATAATTATTTATCAGGACTGCAACTTGATATTAAGTTAAATGAAAATATAAAAAAATAAAAAATAATGCTGAGAGTTATAATACTCTTGGCATTATTTTATTTAAGAAGAAACAAATAAGCTGCAAAAGCTAAAGATATACCAATTTTTTATATTATTTTAAAAACTTATATATCTGAAACTCCCAGCAACTGAAGTCGTGGGGTTCTTAGGTACTAAATAACTTCCAATATATCACGAATGATATAAAGACTGATTATTTTCCCTAAGACTTTCACTATCAAGGACTGCCGCTGCAATCCATTAACGATAGCATAACGCCCGTTTCAAGACGTTTAATATAATAAATCCAAATATATAAGCCTTCATCCCAGTGATTGAAATCATGGGCTTTCGGCTAAGCTTTTGTAAAGTTATAACTGGGGCAAGTATACGGCTTGCAATTAAAGCTTATAAACATGGGAAAGAAATAAAATTCAAAGAAGAACCTAAAGCAAGTAATTGTTTTTATTGTGATAATTTTAAAGTTTCTTTTGATACAGATAAATTATATGTTATTGAAAAAAATATTATCGTTGATAAGTTTTATCGTGTCATGTACGGATGGGATAAGATTGATTATGAAGTAATTGGATTTACTTTGGACTATTTAGATGAATTACCAGATGATTTGCGTAAAATATTGCCAATGCCGTTAAAAGATCTGCCTTATTCAGTACCAATGGAAGTATCAAAGAAAGAATTCAAGGCCTTCTTAAAGGGACATATTAATGATTTCAATATTAGCGATAATACAAATGCACAGGTACCAGGTATTTTATTTATATAAATGTTAGTATTTTCTCAACATGTGATATTAAGAGCTAGTATGCTTTTAGGAATTTAATTTCTAATCTGTCAAAATGGCAGAATTAAAACTACTACATATTTAGCAAATAAATTTGTGCAATGTTTAAACCGCAAAAGCTTATAATATCTTATAGTAATTTATAATAATTTATTGTAAAAAGCCATTTAAAGGTGTATATTATATATAAGGAAAAATAATAATTTATAAATATAGGGAGAGATATTAATTATGAGTAAGAAGTGTTATTTTTGTAACACTGAAATGGAGAAGAAAATCATATCTGTTAATGCAGGATGGGGTACTTATAAATTAACTATAGATGGAGTTAATGCTTATGTATGTCCAAAATGTGGTGAATTTACAATTGAGGGAAAAGATGCTATTATGCTACAAAAGTTAAGCAAAAGTTTAGCTAATGCTGAAGAAGAACAAAAGCCTGACATTTTAAATTTAACTGAGGTTGCAGATTTATTAAGAGTTAGCAATCAAACAATATATAATATGATAAGAGATGGTAGACTAAAAGCTCATAAATTCGGAAGGGAATGGAGATTTCTTAGAAATGATATAGAATCCCTTATGAGCAAAGAAGAAACATATGGCATTGCTACAATGGGAAAAGCAAAAAAACCAAATGAGGAAAATGCTGAAATAATCTTTCATCCTTAAATTTAACTTTTCTTGTGCAGATTTTGCAACAGTTCAACAGTTAAAAAAAGCATACAGCCATTATAACTGCAAATAATGTCAAGGGGCCTTAGTATATTAATTATACTAGGGCTTTTTTACGATAGACTTGCAAGAAGGCTCGGTAATTTTAATACCTAGATGAATTGCTTTTTATATGCATACTATACCAGTATTTCTTTGAAGCAATCTTA
>DAISLB010000021.1:0-35085 GCA_036820645.1 Clostridium sp. | reverse complement strand
AAAGACGGAGATATAGTAAATGTTTATAGAACAATGGATGCAGACGGAAAAGGACAAGAATTGTTAGGTACTGGAACATCAAGTGCTAGCACTGCTACTATAAAGTTAACTGGGAGCAATGTACTTCCTGATAAGGCTGGAAAAGTTTATTTCACAAGAACTAGTACAGGTAAAACAGAAAGTCAACTATACAGTTGTGAATTTGGAGATGCTACATTACCACTTCCTTTAACTGCATCTAATATAAGAATAACAAACTATGGTGATTTAGATAGTTCCACAGTGCCAACTACAGATATTGTAGATGTATTAGACGATCCAGCATTACAAGATGGCGACAGTGTAGTAATATATAGAGATGCAGCTAAAACTATTCCTATAGCTAATATAAAGGTTCAATTAGATCCTAATTCAGGAAAAGGACCTTTTGACAGGCCAATGTACCAAGCATTAAATATAAAATTATCTAATACAAATGCTTTAAAATATGATTCTGTGGATACTAGCAAGAATTATATATATGTAGCTAGAAATACAGGAAGTGCTGAAAGTGAGGCTGTGAAGATAGCCTTTGGTAAAGATTTAGCATTACCTATGTTGTTTGGAGATACAAATATTCTTGATGTACATGGTCACGATAATGATAATAAAGTTACTGTTAACTTGAATAGAGAAAATGGCTATGACTATTATTATAAAGTAGTTTCATCTCCAATTGATGTTTATTTAAAAGAAAATCTAGATACAGATGGTGGATGGAGTCCACTAACTGCGAATACACCTATAGCTGTTTTTGATAAAGGGTATGTATATGTAGTTCAAGTTCCAACGGGAACAAAACTTGCATATAGATTTGGAAAAGCACAGGTAAAATTAGGAACAAACTTAATAAATGAAACAGCTCCTACACCACTTTCAGCTCCAACATATATTGCAGGTACAGGTGCTCATGGTGGTTCAACTCAAATTACAGGCCTTACTGCAGGTACATTTATGTATAAGGTTACTAGTACAAATATAAGTTCTACTATAAGTGCAGGTGATCCTACTGTTGGTAATGGCTGGACTAGTGTTACTAATAATGATTGGATTCCAGTTACAGCTGGACAGTTTATAAATGTTGTTTCAGTAGATTCCAGAAATACTATACAATCATTAAATACTCAACCAATTGCTGATACACAAATAAATGCTATTAATTCTGTTACATTATTTGGAGCAAGTGATTTTGTATTTGCAGATCCAACTGGTGCTGAAAACAATGGAAAGACAAAAGCAACTACTGTTCCAATTAGGAATAACATAGCAGATAGATATCTATATGCAGTTGGTGATCCAGCGAAAGATGCACCGCAGCAAGGACAAGATGTTTCAACGCTAGGATATACAACTTGGCCTTCTGACAATTGTATACCTGCTCAAGATGGACAACATATTAGTATTGTAGAAGTAGATTCTTCAAATAAAGCTCAACGCTTTGGAGTATTTAAGGCAGTTGTAGGTACAAATGAAGCACCAACACCAGCTACTTTTGCTGATAGTAATGCTACTTATTTAGGAACAAGTTCTACACAAACATTAAGTGTTACATTTAATTTTGTAAAGGGGCAGGTTGATAATGCACAATTACTTATAGATGATACTCCAGCTGGAAGCCTAATGTCTATTGGTGCTAATTCCTTAAATACATCTGAAACTATTACTCTTGATGCTACAACAACTTCAACCATAGTGAATAATTTATCGGAAGGTAATCATACTATAAAGATTAGACTTTACAGTATAGGCAAACCTACTACAACTGATGAGGCAGTTACTTCTGATAGTACAGTTACTAAAACATTAGTAATAGATAATACAGTACCAACTGCAGCTTCATCAGATAGTTGTGTAGTAGACGCTTATACAGCATCACCGCAAAATATAGCTACAGGTGGTATAACATTAAAATTTAGCGAACCAGTTAAGTCATCTAATATAAAAACTATAGCTAATTTAACAATAAGTAATGGTCATACATTTGGAACATCTGCAGTAGTAAATGCTGTAGATGATAGTAATGGATATGCTACCACATTTAAAATAACTGGTTTAGATGGGACAACTACTTTTGCTAAAAATGATACTATAACTATTACTAATACAAATGTAGTTGATCGAGCTGTAAATAATGCTGGCGCTGATGTTACATTTACAGCAAATTAGAAATTTTAATTTTAAAGGGGTATCCAGCCCCTTTAAGTATATTTATAACAATGGCTCATTTTTATATTAATGAAATAAGTCAAATAGTATACAAGCCATTTATATATCCGTTATAAAAAATAGAGGTGTGTAATGTAATGAAAAAATTGTGTTTGATATTTACTTTGATTTTGGCTTTATCAGGCTTTAATATGGTACAAGCTGCTAAAAGTAATGATACTCAAGTTAAAACATTTGACAATAAAGTGATTTCAGATGTAAATAAAGTATGGATTGTAAAATTTAAGGATAATGTAGATCTTAATACTGTAAAGGATAATATAAGTATTAAGGATTTAAGTGGAGCTACATTAAAAGTAGATATTTTCCCTGGAAGTGCTTCTGATTTAGTAAATATACTTCCACCAAGCGGCGGTTATAAAATGAATCATACTTATCAAATAACCATAAATAAAAGCTTAAAATCTGCAAAAGGGAAATTACTTAATAAAAATGTTGTAATGAAATTTAAAGTTTCTAACAATCCGAGCGATTATCCTGCACCAGGAGGTAATACAGACAGCGGAAACACAGGCGGTAATACTAATCCAGGAGGCAATACGGACAGTGGAAACACAGGAGGTAACACTAATCCAGGAGGTAATACGGACAGTGGAAACACAGGAGGTAATACTAATACCGGTACCTATAAAATACATGCTAAAATTGTGGTGTCACAGGTTTTAAGTATATTTAAGCAAATAACAATAGATTCAACTACAGTACCTTCAGGAACAAAGTTTAAATTTGATAATTCAAGTAAAATATATAATATTAAAGATACTGCATTAATGGTTGCAAGTGGAGATACTGTAAAAGCTTATATATTAGATGATAATTATAAAGTTTTAAGTACTTTCACTTTAAATGTTAGTACTTCTAATAGTGATATGAACGTACAGGCTGATAAATGATCACCACTGGGATGTAAGATTTTCCAATGCTTTTTAGTTGCGGGTTGACAGTGAAGGAAGATTTTTGTCCGAAAAATCTTAAATTTTAGATTTTCAGCAGCGGTAGTGGAAGTCATCATTATTTGAACTTTGATATTTGTTCTTTAAACTTTTTGAAAATTTTGCAACATTGAATTATTAAATTACTAATTGCAGTTGTAAAATTTTATATGTTGAACAATCATAATAAATATGTTAAAATTTTCTTGTTAGCATAATTTGAGATGTGGGTGAACTAAATGGATAATGAAACAAAAGATATGTTTACATTAATATTAAGCAAACTAGATAGCATGGATAAAAGACTAGATGGCATGGACAAAAGACTAGATGGTATGGACAAAAGATTTGATGGCATAGACAAAAGACTTGATGGTATGGACAAAAGATTTGATGGTATGGACAAAAGATTTGATGGTATGGATCAGAGATTGGGTGTCATGGATCAAAGATTTGATAGTATAGATGAAAAAATAGACAATAACCATCAAGAAGTAATGAGTAAATTAAAAGTTTTAGAAGATAACCAGGCAGCACTAAAAGATTATATTATTAATGCAGATGATACTTTTAAAAAAGTAGAAGAAGATCACAAATTTATAGAAAAATTAAAAAATGTAGTGAATAGTTAATCAAATATTGAATCTTAGGCTAGAGTGAAAATTCTGGTCTATTTATTTATCAAGTGATTCTTAGACTCAGGTGGAGTTTGCTTCTCCCACTAAGTTTAGATGAATTATCTAGGGGCGTATCAGCCGTTATGCACAGCATAAGAACTTCTAAATCGCTGAAGCTCAAGAGTTCTAATATCTCCCACCTAAAGAAAAGCAGATACCCCAAATCTTTGATTTGGTGGTAGTCGCTTTCACAGAAGTGCAAGCAGAGAACCAAAATCTATGATTTTGTGTGAATCGCTTTCGCTGTGTGTGATGGTAGCCATCGGATAAAATAAATTAAAATCATAAAGGAATAATCATACATTAACGATAATAAATAAGCAATACTTAAAAGGAGGAAGAAAAATTGAAAAAAGTTATAAAAAGGGTTGCCTTGATTTTAACCTTTGTAATGATCTTTTGTGTTTCTTATAGTACTTTAAGTGTTTCATCAGAAGAGGATTTTAAGGACATGGGAACTAAAACTATAAGTGATGTAAACAAAATTTGGACAGTGAAATTTAGTACATCGGTAGATGTCAATTCTTTAAATAATAGTATTAGCATTCAGGATCTTACAGATAAAAGTACTGTTAACGTAAGTGTTTCTGCAGGGGATGATGATGATTCAGTGAAGGTTAATCCACCTTCTGGAGGATATAAATTGTCACATAATTATAAATTAACTATAGGTAAAAATGCTAAGTCTAAAAAGGGAGCAAGTTTACCAAAATCTGCTGTATTAAAATTTGGACTAGATTCTAAGGACAATAACAGGTATACTGCTTCAGCAAATGTAGTAGTTTCTCCAGTTCTTCCTATATTCAAACAAATAACTGTATCTACCAATGCACCTTCTGCTTCTAAATATAAAATAGAAGGCAATGATAAATTGTTCGATATTGGTAGTACTAATGTTTCAGTTGCATCACAAAATATAGTAAAAATTTCTTTATATGATAATAAAGGAAACTTGCTTGGAACATCTATATTGGATGTAAGCTCTACGAAAAACAACATTAGCATGAACATAACTCTGGCAGATTAATTAAAATGGTGCCTGTGACCCACAGGGAACAGAAATGTTCTACAAAGGTGACAGGCACCATTTTAAAAAAGGACTATATGTGTTAAAATATTCTCATAATATTTAAGGCATTTTCAAAGAAATAACTAGTCAGTATGCTAGACTATTTTCTTTGAAATGCCTTATGGAAGATGTGAAGGTATATTGCATAATGGCAAAAATTACATATAGAAAGGAAAAGGGAAATGAAAAAAGTTAGAATAGCATTAATGGGTCTTGGAAATGTCGGTACAGGAGTTTGGACAATATTAAATTCTAATAAAAAAGAAATAATGAAAAGGTCAGGATACGAAGTAGAAGTGGCAAAAATTCTTGTAAGAGATAGAGACAAACAGAGAGATGTGGAAGTTCCAGATGAAATCGTAACTACGGATTTCAGTGACATATTAGAAGATGATTCCATTAAAATTGTAGTTGAAGTTATGGGCGGTATAAATCCCGCAAGGGAATATATGCTCAAATGTATGGATAGAAAAAAGCATATAGTAACTGCAAACAAGATGCTGCTTGCAACTGGTGGAGACGAACTTTTTGAAAAAGCAGATAGCAAGGGAGTAATGTTTAACTATGAGGCAAGTGTAGCTGGAGGAATTCCAATAATAAGTGGAATAGATGAGAGTTTAACTGCCAATAAAATTGAAGAACTCTACGGAATAGTAAATGGAACTACAAACTATATTCTGACTAAAATGCAGCTGGAAAAATTGGATTTTGATGTGGCTTTAAAGCAGGCACAAGATATGGGATATGCTGAAGCTGATCCTACATCGGATATTGAAGGATTTGATGCCCAATATAAATTAGCAATACTTTCATCTTTGGCTTTTGGAACAAAAATTAATGTGGATAATGTGTATAGAGAAGGTATTACAAAAATTAAATCTATAGACATAAGATATGCTAAAAAATTTGATATGGTAATCAAACTTCTTGCTATTGCAAAAGAAAGTGAGGGTAAGCTTGAACTTAAAGTACATCCAACCATGATTCCAGAAGCACATCCACTTGCCAATGTATATGACTCCTTTAATGCAATATTTATAAAAGGTAATGCAGTGGGAGATTTGATGTTTTATGGAAGGGGTGCAGGAAGCCTGCCAACAGGTAGTGCTGTAGTAAGCGATATTATTGCTATATTGAGAAGTAACGTGGATATAGAGAATTTTAATTCTGTAGTAAAAAATAATCTATGGCATAGGGAAATAAAAAATATAAAAGATTGTGCAAGTAAATTTTATATTAGACTTTCTGTAATGGATCAGTCAGGTGTACTTGGCGAAATAACTACAATTTTAGGAAAACACAATGTAAGTCTTCGTTCAGTAGTACAAAGGGGTAAAGAAGATTCAAAGGATAAGGTAACTATAGTATTAATAACCCATAAGATAGAGGAAGAAAGAATTAATTCTGCTATTAGAGAAATTGTTGATTTAAAATCTGTAATGCAAATAGATAATATTATAAGAATAGAAGATTTTAAATAATTTTATATTTAACTTAAGGCAGTTGTTACTTGAAAAATTTTCAGGAAGCGGCTGCCCTAATAAATTTTTAGAGTCCTATTTTGTGAAAAAATTTCAATCCTAAGGCAATCATTCCAGATGTTATCATAGGGCCTACGGGAACACCGCCTAAAAAGGCAGCGGCAATTACTGATCCTAAAATTAATGCAGGCATTACTTCAGTATGGCCTTGTACAGTTAAATACTGCATTCCAAGACCACTTAGATAAGTTGTAAAGAGTGATATGAGGAGGGCAAATATTCCAAGCCATGAGGTAAACACATTTCTAATACTTATATATTTTACACTTCCGTTTGCAATTGGAATTAAAATTGAAGCTACTAGTATTACCACTCCCCAGAATACTCCATTTTCCTGTAAGGTTGGAAATACATACTTGTCTACATTAAGAAGTTTTAGAAATAGAAGTATACATGATGCTAAAGCTACGGAATTTGCTTTTCCAAGAACTGCAGCTGCTAAAATTATGATTAAAATTATAGTTGATTCCATTAAACCATCTCCTAAATTTATATAGAAAATTATTAACGCAATTTTAGCACATACGAAATTTTGACTTGATATAAAAATAATAGGATCTGAATCAGTTCACAATTTACAGTTCACAATGCACAATTTTGGTAGATTTTTTCCGCTAATGCTATGAAAAATCTAAAAACTAAAGTAATATGAACATTAAATTTTTAGATTTTCTGTGACAACAGAAAATCGTCCTTAATTGTGAATTGATTATTTCATATTATTTTTAAACTGCGAAAGTTGAGTTAATAATAAACCATTATAAGTATATAGTAAAAGAAGCAAATATAGGACTAGTAAGTATACTATATGATTTGTATTGAAAAAAATCATTCAATTGTATAGTATAATAGTATATGTTTTGATAGAATAATTATATTAGGGTTAGATAACAGATATTAAAAATGTATTTTTAAGGGGAGAACTTGTTATGGATGATAGGATTGTAAACTTCGATGAAATTAAAAATAGAGCTAGGGAAAAAGATGTAGAGAAATTTGAAGATTATGTATACGGACTTTCCTATGATATGTCTCAGGGAAAATTATCAATGGGAGATTTTTATAAAGAAATTCAAGAATATATGAAAAAAAATAATATATCCCAGGAAAAGCTATTTAACATTCAAAAGAAGCTTATGGAAAGATATGGATTTAATATGGAAGATATAGAAAAACAGATGAAAGACATGGGAATTAATATGCCTTCTGTAAATAAAAATGTTGACTATGAATCTTTGAGAAAAACAGTATCATTTCAAGAAAAATATAAGCAAGGTATAGGCAGTGCCTTAGTAACCACTTATAGTATAAATAATTCTTTAAACAATCTTAGTATACTTTTAAATGAAGAAAAACTTACTTTGAAAAGTGAAAAAGATATAGATTTGCAAGATCCCGAGTTAAATGAATTTTTGTGTTCCTACAAAAAAGTAGTAAAAGATAAAAAACTTAAAATATCATTATGTTCAAATGTTAGAAAATTTGAATACTAGTTTGATTACAAAATAGTATTTTTAAAGGTATTATCCAGTGTTAAAGGGATTTTAGATGTTACCTAATTGGGGGAATTTAGCATGAGAAAATTTAAATTTAGAATATGGGATAAGAAAGAACAATGCTTTCATATAAGCGATAATCCTTATCCTGAAGAAAATTTAAAAGCAAATGATAGATTTATAGTAACTGAGTTTACAGGATTGAAAGATAAGTACGAAAAGGAAATTTATGAGGGAGATGTAATAGGTATAAACAATGAAAGCAGTTCTTTAAAGTTGCCTGTGAAATTTGGAAGATATTCTTTTGAAAAATTTATAGGTGAATGTGGAGAAATTACTGATGCAAATCAGCTTTATGGCTTTTACGTTGAGAATGAATATCTATATATTCAAATGCTAAATCATAACGTAATGATTTTGGGAAATATATTTGAGGCATAGTTAATAGTTGATTGTATTGATTTTCATATTGGACTGCTATAAACTTATAATAAAATTTTAAATTTACTATATATAAGGAGAGGATTGCTTTGAGCAATAGTTTTGCTGTATTGTTGAATTGTATGGATGGAAGGACCCAGCTTCCTGCAATAAATTGGATAAGGGATAATTTTAATGTAAAATACGTAGATATAATATCGGAACCTGGAATTGATAAGGTAATATGTGATGAAGATGAAAATTTTATAAATTCATTAAAGTATAAAATGAACATATCCATAAATTCTCATGGGGCTTCTACTGCATTTGTAGCAGGACATTATGACTGTGCAGCAAATGCAGTAAATAAAATGCAGCATTTGAAGCAGATAAAAAAATCTGTTTCTATAATAAAAAATCTATATGAGGATATTGAAGTTATAGGCATTTGGATAAATGAAAAATTTGAAGTGGAAAAAATTTAGAACTATAATTTAAAAATGTGTAGATTCAATTGTGAGAGGATGTTTATAAATTTATGAAGCTATTAATAAAAAAAGTTAATGCAGATGCCGTAGTCCCATTCTATGCACATAAAGGGGATGCAGGTCTTGATCTATTTTCAGTAGAGGAAGTTTTAATAAAACCAATGGAGAGAAAGTTAGTATCTACCGGGATAAAAATTGAGCTTCCGCCAAATACGGAAGCCCAGGTCAGGCCAAGAAGTGGTCTTGCATTAAAGCACGGCATATCTCTTTTAAATACGCCTGGAACTGTAGATGAGGGATACAGAGGTGAAATAAAAGTGCTTATGATCAATTTAGGACAGGAACCTTTTTTAGTTGAAAAAAGTATGAAAATTGCTCAAATGGTAGTAAAGCCTGTGGAAAGAGTACATGTAGAAGAAGTAGAAGAGTTAAGTGACACTGAAAGAGGGGAAGGAGGTTTTGGTTCTACGGGAAGCAGGTAAGAGTTGATAATGGTTAGTTAATGTACATTTCACAGTTCACAATGCACAATTTCGGTAGATTTTTCTCCGCTACGCTGCGAAAAATCTTAAATTTGAAGCTTATTGAAGCTTTGCTTCAATAGTGATATATTTTAGATTTTCTGAAGTTTTAACGGAAGAAAGTCATCATTAATTGTAAATTGTGCATTGTGAATTAATTATTTCATGTTATTTTTAAACTTCGAAAGTTGAGTTATATGAATAAAAGCTTCCCTCCTGGACATAATTATAGAAAAATTAACTGGGAGGTAAAAGTATTGAATAGTGTTACTCTTATTGGAAGGTTAACTAAAGATGCAGAATTGGTTCAGCTCGAAAATTATAATAGAAGTGTGGTTAAATTCATTCTGGCAGTGGGCAGAGATTTTATAAGCAAAAGTGGAGAAAGAGAAGCAGACTTTATTCCTGTTTCTTATTGGACTAATTATGGAGATAAATTGCTGCCCTATTTAAAAAAGGGAAGGCTTATAGGCGTAAATGGCAAAATAAGTACTAAAAACTATACTAAAGATGATGTCAGAAAATATTTTACAACTGTGGAAGCAGATAAGGTTCAGTTTTTAGACCATGAAAAGGAAGCTTTAGCATAGTTTCCAATTACTAGCTTATCAAAAGAAGTGCAACCGCTTTATCTTACATTAAAAAGCAACTACATTTCTTTAAAGTATTAAGGCATATTCAAAAAAATAACTAGTCAGTATGCTAGCCTATTTTGTGTCATACTGCGTCAGCAGGTTCCGTTGATAGCACAACTATCAATGGAACCTGTTTCCTTGTCTGACATAAAATATCCTTCGCATCTTTGACTTGTTATTTTCTTTCATACACCTAAAATGTGTATTTACAGGATAGATTGGGGTAAAATTAAAAGTTTGCTCCAATTTTTAATTGTTCAAAATTCAAACTTAAAGAGAAAGCAATTCACTTTAAATCAAAGATTCAAGTCCTCTGATTTTCCCACTAAGTAAGATTCATTGATAGTTTATACGATACTTAGGTAATTATACTATTTATTGGTTTTTACTTCACCCTAGAGTATAATATAAGTGGAATAGAATAGTATAGATTCTAACTTGACAGTATACTTGTTACATTGATAAAATATAATGTAGAACTTAAATTAAATTAAAAAGCAAATTAATATATGAAAAAATAGAAGGAATAAAAGAGGGGGATTTAACTTGAGTGGAAGCCAAAAGGTGCTTATACCTAAAGATTCTATAGATAAATTAATTTCAGGATTAAAAGGCATTAGAGTTACTACTAGAGAAAAAAACACACGAAAAGAAGTAGATAAGCTTTTGAGTTTGATAGAAGAAGATTTAAGTCAAAAAAATATTCCTCTTAAAGAACAAATATTAGAAAAGATGAAGGAAAGCAAGGGAGTAGATCCTAACTTAAATGCTAATTTGTATATACTATATCGTAATTTAGACAGCGGCCATATTACTGAAGAACAGGCATTTGAATTATTTCAAATGTATGTTAGGATAGATCCTTATAATAAAACCATAGTATAATTTAGTACATAAAAAGTTTAAGTATTATTAATTTTTATTGAAGGGAAAATGGTATTGATTCATTGAATAGGTGGTCTGATCTAAAGCATTCATAGGAGATTTCGATAATAATTCATAAGGGTTAAGTTTTAGTCATTAACTGGAGAATAAGTGCTTACCGCATATAGAAAGGAGTAAACTTTATGAGACTGAGTTACAATATGCCAGCTTTGATAATGCACATGATCCAAAACCAAGCTTTAGATAGACAAAGTGGGGATTTAAACAGAATATCCAGTGGATGTAAAATAAGTAGTGCTGCAGATAATCCAACAGGTCTTGTACAAAGCGAGAATATAAGCATTCAACTTAAGAGCCTTGAGACTGTAACTAGGAATGTTCAAGATGGTGTTAGTATGCTCCAAACTGCAGAAGGTGGATTAAATGAAATCACAAGTATGGTACAGAGAGTTAGACAGCTTACTGTACAGGCTGGAGATGGTTCTACTACTCCAAGTGACAGACAAACAATACAAGGCGAAATAGATCAGATGTTAGATGGAATAAATGAGACGGCAAAAAATACGGAATTTAATGGATTTAAATTATTAGGTGAAACTAAAACTATCAGTATGACCGTAGGGACTAATGCTGGAGACGATGTAAATATACCTCAGATAAATTTAACTAATGGCGAAGAAAGTGAAATTTCAGACTTATATAAAATTCAGACTGGTGGGGGAAAAGATATATTGAGCGGAGATACTGATAGTGCTTTAAGTGCTATAGATAGTTCTTTAAACACAATAGTGTCTTTGAGAAGCAAATATGGGGCTTTGGAAAATAGATTTACTAGTAGTTATGATAATATGCAGGAGTTAAGTGAAAAAATGACTGATGCATATAGTAGTATAAGGGATTCGGATATGGCAGAGGAAATCATGAACTATTCAAAAGAAGGCATAGTAATACAGGCCTCTAATGCAATGATCAGTCAGGCTAACAAATTACCCCAGGATGTTTTACAAATAATACAAAATTTTGAAAAGTAATAGATTTGAAAATTAAGTTAAGGTACCTTGCTTTTGTTTAGGTATCTTTCTTATAGTTGTGGGTCAAAAATTGCCACTAATGGGTAATAAATGATAAAATACCTTACAAATATGGTTCTATTTATAATATGTAATATATTTTCATATAAAACATAATAAACTTATAAAAATGTTACAAAAATATAGAATATAATTTGTAATTGTGATAATGTATCTATATAGAAAAAATTTTAATTAAAAGTAAAATAGAATTTAAAATTAAATTATTTAAGGGAAATTTGAATATATTTAGTGTTTTTAAGAAAGGGGGAAAGTTAGTTTGAATATAAATAATATGTCAAATGATCAATTGGTAAATAATTTACTTACAAGAGGATTAGATGCAGCTTCGGCTAGGAGTCAGGCTATATCAAGTAATATAGCAAATATTAATACTGCGGGGTATAAAAGGAAATATGTAACATTTGAAGAAAACCTTAAAAATAGTGTAGATAATTTAGAATTAAAGACAGATAATACAAAACATATGAAGTTAGGTAATGATTATGGGGCAATAACTACAAATACTGATAATTCAACTAGTATGAGATCAGACGGAAATAATGTAGATATTGAAGTGGAAACCGTGAATCAAGCTGCAAATGAACTTATGTATGATGCACTTATAACTCTTGAAAATAACAGGTTAAGTATGCAAAAAACCATAATAAATGGAAATTAGAGGGGGAACATTATGATTCAAGCTTTTAATACTTTAAGAATAAGTGCTAGCGGGCTTTCGGCAGAAAGGCTTAGTATGGACACAATAGCTTCCAATATGGCAAATGCAGAGACAACTCGAGGAACAAATGGACAACCTTATAGAAGAAAGGTTGCAGTTTTTGGAGAAAATTTAAGCAAGGCTTTGAATAGCAATGGGACTTATGAAGATGTTCCTGAGGGTGTAAAAGTTGTAGCAATAAAGGATGATACGTCACCTTTTAAGAGAACTTATGATCCCACTAATCCAGATGCGGATAGCTCAGGATACGTTTCCATGCCAAATGTGAATATATTGAATGAAATGGCTGATATGATGGTAGCTACTAGATCCTACGAGGCAAACTTAAGTGCTATTAATTCTGAAAAAAGTATGTTTTCAAAAGCTTTAGAAATAGGTAAATAAGGGGGTGCATTATGAAAATAAATGAATTTACTCCAGACACTACTGTGTTTGATAAGATAGGTGGAAATACTTATAATCAAAATGTATCAAATGAAGATATTGCATCTTCTTTTTCAAATTTACTACAAAGTAAGTTAGATGAAGTCAACAACCAGCAGGTACAGGCAAATAACAGCACCAAGGAATTTATAGAAGGAGACAGAAGTGATGTAGCAAATGTTATGCTTGATGCTGAACAAGCTAAGATGTCATTAGATCTTGCTGTACAAATTAGAAATAAATTTGTTGAGGCATATCAGGAGATAAATAGAACACAGTTATAGAAGGAGAACCGGATTAAATGGGTAAAATATCGCAGGTTTTTAAAAACTTAACAGGTAAATGGGAAAATTTAACTAGGAATAAAAAGATAGCTTTTGCTGTTATAGCTGTAGGAGTTATTTCAGCTTTGATATTTGGAGGAGTAACTTTAGGAAAAACAAAATATGCGGTATTGTTTTCTAACCTAGATTCTACGGATTCAGCTACAATTTATAAGCAGCTTCAAAGTGATAAAGTAGATGCAAAAGTGCAGGGAAACTCTATATTAGTGCCCGAAAATCAAGTGGACAAGATTAGAATGCAGACTCTTTCAGAAGTACAGCTTACAAATGGAAGTCATGGATTTGAACTTTTAGATAAAAGTACTTTCGGGCAAACAGACCAGCAACTGAATATAAACTATCAAAGAGCTCTCGAGGGTGAGCTTGAGAGAACTATAAAATCACTTCCACAAATTGAAAATGCAAGAGTTCATTTAGTACTTCCGGATAATACTCAGTTTGTGAAGGACACACAGCCAGGCAGTGCTTCTGTAACTATAAAATTGAAAACGGGACAAAGTTTATCTCAAGATCAGACAAAAGCTTTGGTAGCATTAGTATCTGGAAGTGTAAAAAATGTACCTAAAGAGAATGTTGAAGTTATAGATGATAAATTAAATCTTCTTTCTAGAGATTTATATCAAGGTACAGATAGCAATGGAAACAGTACAGGTGATGCTACTGTTTCTGCGGAAAAGCAACAGGAATTGCAGCAAAAGTATGAAGATGATATGGAAAAGAGACTTCTTGCTATGTTAGAGCCTATATATGGCAAAGATAAAGTAAAAGTTAAAATAAATGCAGAACTTGATTTTGATGCGGTACAGCAAGACTCTACAACTTATGATCCTAAAAATGTAGTAGTAAGTGAGCATACTGTAAATAATACAAATACAGGAGGTACAAATAATTCAAGTACAAGTCCTGTAGATAATAATATGAGTAATACATCTGTAAGCACTACAAATAATGGTAATTCAACTCAAAATGAGGTTACAAGAAATTACGATGTATCTAAGGTGGGTCAAAAAACCATAAAAGCTGCAGGTAGTGTAAAAAGGCTTACAGCATCAGTTGCACTAGATGGAACTGTAGATGACGCTACTAAGACTTCTATTAGAAATCTTGCAGTGTCTGCTATTGGGTATAATCAAACAAGGGGAGATACTATAAGTGTTGAAGCAATTCCTTTTGACACTACAGTTCAAGACAATGCAAAGAAGGATTTAGATGCAATGCAAAAGGCTGAAGCCCAGGCAAATCGTAATAAGATTATTATAGGCGCATCTATAGCAGGGGCACTATTAATAGCTGCTATCATCGGATTTATATTATGGAGAAGAAAACATGCAGAAGATGAAGATGAATTATTTGATGAAGAGCTTGGCAATACTCAGGGTATTGATGCTATTATAGGGGACGATGATTTAACCCAAGAGAAGAATAAACTTAAATTTAAACCTGTAGAGTTTGAAAACGAAACGGAAGATACTCATATAGAAAATGAAATAAAGAAATATGCTAAAGAAAAACCGGATCAAGTTGCAGACATAATAAAAGCATGGATAGCAGAGGATGAGAGGTGATAAAATGGCTAGGGACAGTAAGAATTTAACAGGAGTTCAGAAAGCAGCCATACTATTTATAACTCTTGGACCGGAAGCTGCCGCAGGAATAATCAAGAAATTACCAGAACCAGAAATACAGAAAATAACTTACGAAATAGCTAATATCACCTCCGTAAAATCTGATCAAAAAAAGGAAATACTTCAGGAATTTATAGAGATGAATAAGGCTAAGGATTATTTGCTGGAAGGCGGAATAGAGTATGCTAAAAACCTTTTATCAAAGGCACTTGGAAGTCAAAGAGCTATTGAAATATTGGATAAAGTTACAGAGGCAACCCAGCAGTTTAGACCTTTTGCCATAGCAAGAAAAGCAGATGCTCCGCAGCTTTTAAATATAATATCTGATGAACATCCACAAACTATAGCGCTTATACTGTGTTATCTTCAAGCGGATAAGGCTGGACAAATCCTTTCAGCACTTCCTGAAAATGTGCAGGCTGAGGTAGCATATAGAATAGCTACAATGAGTAATACTTCACAAATGGTTGTAAAGGAAATAGAGAAAGTACTAGATGACAAGTTATCATCTATAGTTAAGTCAGATATGAAGGTAATAGGTGGTGTTCAAACTATTGTAGATATATTAAATCAAGTAGATAGAACTACAGAAAAGAATATTACTGAAGGACTTGAGAAAGAGGATGCAGAACTGGCTGAGAAAATTAAAGGATCTATGTTTGTATTTGAGGATATTATTACTCTTGACGATGTATCCATTCAAAGGGTACTCAGAGAGGTGGATACAAAGGAACTTTCTCTTGCACTTAAAGGATGCTCTGAGGAAGTGGCAGATGCGATATTTAGAAATCAATCAAAGAGAGCTTCTGCTGCTTTGAAAGAGGATATAGAATTCCTAGGACCTGTAAGACTTATGGATGTGGAGAAGGCTCAGCAGAAAATTGTGGGTATAATAAGAAGATTAGATGAATCAGGAGAGATAGTTCTGTCAAGAGGAGGCGAAGATGCGATCATCGTATAAATCTATATTAAAAGGTGACAGCATAAATAATTGCGGAACACAAAAAATACACACAGAGTTTAAAAAGAGAGAGACATCTTCAGGAACATTTAATATAAAAGAAGATAATAAAAATGACTCTATTTTAAAAAGCTATGAAAATTTAGGAAAAACTATTATAGAAGATGCTAATAAGAAAAAAGAAAAAATTATTTCTATGACCTATGAAAAGGCATCTCAAATTTCAAAAAAAGCTTATGATGAAGCTTATGAAAAAGGTTATGCTAAAGGTGAAGAAGAAGGTTATAATGCTGCTTATGAGGATGGATATAAGAAAAACTTTGATAAGGCAAAAGCAGAAGGAGATCAGATAAAAAATAATGCAAATGATGTCTTAAATAAAGCTGTAGAAGAAAAGAAAAAGTATCTGGAGGAAAAAAAAGAGGAAATAAAAGAACTCATATTGAATTCTATAGAAAGTGTCTTAAAACGTGAGGTAAGGGACCCAGATAGTTTAAATGATCAGGTATTTGATGCTTTAAATCAAATGAAAAAAACCAGTACTTTTATAATAAAGAGTAAAGAAAAGTACTGCAGCGAATTCAAAACGCAAGTAAGCATTTGGAAGGAACAACTGCCTTTTAAAGGTGATATTTTTATAATACCAGATGAATCTTTAGAAGAAGGCAGTGTAGTTATAGAAAGGGATAATGGGAAAATGGTTCTAGGAATAGATATTGCCTATGATAAAATAAAGAAGATACTTCAGGATGAAAGTTAAGTTTCTGCAGTTAGAGGTGATATTTTGTGATAACTATAAACTTTGATAGGCTTAATAGAAAAATAAAGGAAGCCAGTTATAATTACCAAGAAGGAATTGTAAAAAAAGTTATTGGATTAACTGTAGAGGTAGAGGGCATTAGATCCTTTGTGGGAGAAGTATGTCATATTTACAATGAGGAAAATAATAAAATTTCCTGTGAGGTTGTTGGATTTAATGAAAGCAATGTAATTTTAATGCCCCTTGGAGAGCTTATTGGAATTTCACCAGGCTGTAGGGTTGTACCAGAGAGAATGCCTTTAAATGTAAGATGTTCAGATGAGCTTTTTGGAAGGGTACTTGATGGACTTGGCAATCCTCTAGATGGTGCTACTATATCAAGTGGAGTACCATATCCACTTGATACAGAACCTCCAGATCCCTTAAAGAGAAGGAGGATTACTGAAGTGATTCCTACGGGAGTAAGGGCAATAGATGGTTTGATAACCTGCGGTGAAGGTCAGAGAATTGGAATATTTGCAGGAAGCGGTGTGGGAAAGAGTACTACCCTTGGTATGATTGCAAAATATGCTGAGGCAGACGTAAATGTAATAGCTTTAATAGGTGAAAGAGGCAGAGAAGTTAAGGATTTTATAGAAAAGGATCTGGGAGAAGAAGGAATGAAAAAATCAATCATAGTGTGTGCTACTTCAGATAAGCCAGCTTTGGTTAGATTAAAGGGAGCTTTTACAGCTACAGCTATTGCAGAGTATTTTAGGGACAAAGGTAAGAAAGTAATTTTGATGATGGATTCCGTAACTAGATTTGCCATGGCTCAAAGAGAAATAGGACTTGCAATTGGAGAACCTCCAGCAACCAAGGGATATACGCCTTCTGTATTTGCCAAGCTTCCTAGACTTATGGAGAGGGCAGGAATGTCAGACGTAGGATCTATTACAGCTTTTTATACAGTACTAGTAGATGGAGATGATTTAAATGAACCTATTGCAGATGCAGTAAGAGGTATATTGGACGGACATATAGTTTTGTCCCGTTCCCTTGCCAACAAAAATCATTATCCTGCTATAGATGTACTTGCAAGTATAAGTAGGCTTATGTCGGAAATAGCTGAAAGTGATCATAAAAAAAATGCTTCTTTTGCAAGGGATATGCTTTCAACTTATAAAAATTCCGAGGACTTAATAAATATAGGTGCTTATGTAAAAGGAAGCAGCGAAAAAATAGATATGGCAGTAGCTTATTACGATAAAATAATTGCCTATCTAAAACAAGGGGTGAATGAGAGTTCATCTTTTAAAGAAAGTGTTGAAGGATTGAAAAAAATATTTGAATAACAACCTAAAACTGTTAACTGTGAATTGTGAATTGAACGAAGGAGGATATATGAGTAAATATAAATTTAGGCTTCAAAAGTTACTTGATATAAGAATAGACAGGGAAGAGGAAAGTAAAAGAGAATTTCAGCAGGCTAAAAGAGAAAGCTTGAAAGTAAAAGAAAAACTAGATTTATTAAAAAATAACTATGAAAAATACAATAATATGTCCGATTTTAAAAGTGTTATTGAGCAAAAAATAACTCATAAATATTTAAAATCTGTAATTTACAGTATAGATAAAACTGAAATTGAACTAAAAAATAAAGAAAAAGTAGTTGAAATGAAAAGAAATGAACTGCAAAAGAGCCAGATAGATAGAAAAACAGTGGATATTTTAAAGGAAAAGGGAGAAACTGCTTTTATAAAAGAGCAAAATAGAATAGAACAGAAGGCAAATGATGAATTTGCCCTTTATGGATTTATAAGAAATATCCAAAATACATAGTCTCTTATTTTGAAAGGAGGTGAAATAAATGAATGTAAATGTATTAAATTTGATGTCTTCTATGAATGTACAAGCACCAAAAGTTCAATCAAGTTCTTCAAGTGAAAATAATAGCTTTGCTTCTTTGGTTAAATCCAGTAGCAGTGATAATAACAGTAATAGTAAGGTTGAAAATAGTAAAATTACTACAGCTAAAGCATCTAATGAAGTTGCAGATAATGATACTAAAGTAAGTGTAGATAAAAATACAACAAAAATACAATCGTCAGATTCCGGTAATGGGAATAAAAATACTGTGGATAGTGAACAAAATGATGATTCTAAAATTGAAACTTATTTAAAGAAAGCTGGCTTTACAGATGAAGAAATATCAGATATTAAACAAAAGATTAAAGATGGCAGTATAGATAAAAACAGTGTACTTTCACTTTTAAGTTTGTTATTTGGAAATAATCAGGATATTCAAAGTAAATCTAATGATTTTTTAAATACGGTAACTAAAGAACTGAGTAATGAAATTTCAAACACTTCAAAAGATAAAATTTCACTAGGATTAGCAAAAGAAGATTCTCTACAATCTATTTTAAGTAAGGATATATCGCAAACTATTATTGATGCTTCAAATGAGGATACATCTAGCAGTATTAAAGATGTCTTAAATAAGACGTTGGATAAAAAACTTGATTTTTTAGTGGATATATTGAATAATTTTGATAAAAGTGGACAGCTTACTCAAAAACTTTCTCAAAAGATAACAGATAATATTGTATCAAAATTATCCAACCTTGTTGCAAATTCAAATGAAAATGATATAAGTAGTTTAAAATCTCAGATATATGCTGAACTTTTACAAAAGTTAAATCCTAAACTAGCAGATAATTTAAATTCGGGAGAAAATGTATCAGGAAGCAAGTTGTTTCAAATTATAAGTCAAAATAGGCAAATGATTGAGAATTTAGATACAACAGGTAGTTCTCTTCAAAACTCTTCGAATAGTGAAAGCAGTAATGAAAATCCTACTGGTAATAACAGTAAAAGCACTGACATATTAAATAAAATACTAGGCAATAATGGAGAGGATACAAAAGACAGCAAAATTTCTAAAGCAGTTAATTTTATGACACAATTTAATAGCATCAAGGGAGAAAATGTACTGGTAAGTGGTACTGATATGCAAAATCTTAATTTAAATAAAGCTACTTTTGATTCAGATATCATAAAAACACTCAAGTATATGGATTTAAATAATGTGAAGGAGTTAACTGTTAAAATTAATCCTAAAGAACTAGGGGATATAACTATAAATCTTGTTATGCAAGAGGGAAAGATGAAGGCGGTTCTTACGGCTTCAAACAAAGATGCTTATAATCTTTTAAATTCAAATATGCAGGATCTGTCAAATAAACTTCAGAATAGTGATATAAAAGTCCAGAGTTTTTCATTGAACTTATATCATGAAGACACAACTTTCTTCAAAAATGAAAGTAATAGAAATAACCAGCAAGACAGCGGAAAAAAGAATAAAAATTTAGCTGTAAATAGCATACAAGAGGAGGAAATACCTGAAAATGACTATTACAGTGATAACAATGTAAACATGTTGGCTTAGTTAACAATTTAGTAAGGAGGAAAATAAAATGACCACATCGGTTAATAGTGACAGCAGTCAAAAATATTATCCTATTTACACTGATGATTCAAGTGCCACAAGTAGCACTTCAAGTGAAACTAGCACAGTCAAAAAAAGTAATGATATAGATAAAAATATGTTTTTAAAAATACTATCTGCAGAACTTGCAAACCAGGATCCAACTAGCAGCGATTCTCAAAGTTCAACGGAATATGTAAGTCAGCTTGCTCAATTTTCATCTTTGGAGCAGATGGCCAACTTAAATAGTTCAACTAAAATGGGTACTGCAAATTCACTTATGAATAAATATGTGACTTTTAGCGATACAGATAGCCAAGGAAATAACATAAGTGGACAGGTAGTTGGAGTTGTTAAAGATGGAGATGATATAGAGCTTAATGTGCTTACAGGACAGGGAAAAGACAAAGATGGAAACACAGTTAATCAATATGAAAAATTGAACATAGATGATGCAGTAAAAATTGTAGACTCAGGTGATAGTGCTAGTAACTCCATATTTTTAGGTGCTACTTCACTTATAGGCAAAAAGGTTGATATAGATCAAAAAGATTCTAGTGGTAATAGTTATAGTGGTACTGTTCAATCTGTATTGAGGGGACTTAGTGGAGTAACAGTAAAAGTAAAACTTTCAGATGGAAGTACAAAGGATTTTAATCTTAGTGATATTTCAGATGTAGAAAATTCATAGATAAGTAGGTGTATATCTATGGGGTATAGAGTTATTAATGACAAGTTGTACTTTGCACCAGATTTGGAGTCAGTATATAGTAAAAAAAATAATATAAATAATTCTAAAAGCATGGTGTCATTTAAGGACACTTTGGGTAGTGAAATTGATAAGAATTCAAGCTTTACTATATCAAAACATGCTGTAGAAAGGCTAAAGAGCAGAAATATAAATTTAAATGAAAATGACATGAAAAATATAAATTCTGCCATAAATAAAGCAGAAAGTAAAGGATGCAGAGAATCTGCACTGCTTTATAAAAATTCAGTATTTATTACGTCTATAAAAAATAGGACTGTAATTACAGCGCTGGATAAGAATTCAACTGGTGACAATGTGTTTACCAACATAGACAGTTTGGTAATAGTATAGAAATGGCTGGACCCTAGTGGAAGCCGCGCCCTGTGGAGTGAAAGAAACAGGACAATATATTAATAAAAAAATTGGAGGAAAGAATATGTTACCATCATTGTATTCGGGAATTAGCGGACTTAAAGTAAACCAACAAAAATTAAATATAGTTGCAAATAACATAGCCAATTCATCTACTACGGGTTTTAAAACTCAAAGTATGAATTTTGAAGATATGATGAGTCAGACTATTTCAGATCCAAGTGCACCTGTAAGTAATGGAATTGGAGGAATAAATGGAGAACAGAGTGGTCTTGGAGTTAAAGTAGCAGGTATAAGCACGGATTTTGCTGCAGGAAGTACTCAGACTACGAGCAGAAGTTTGGATTTTATGATAAAAAAGGGGGGAAGCTATTTTGTAGTTAGCCCTAATGGTGATACTATTAATGATGATGGTAGTACTACTACAAATGATGCTAGTAAAACTTATTATTATACAAGGGATGGAGCTTTTACCTTAGATAAAGAAGGTTATCTTTTAACTCAAGATGGTAATCATGTCATGGGATATAATGTAGATGTTACGACTGGTGAGATTACGGATACTTCAGATACTTCTAATATTAAACCACCAAAATGTCTTCAAATTGCCCAGTATTATACTACCGAAGGTGCAGTTGATACTGCTCCTGCTGATACTACTACTGCTGCTAGTGAAAAAGTTACTTCCTGGTCTGTAGGATCAACTGGAATTATAAATGTAAAAACTGCGGGTGGGTCATATGATATCGGTCAAATAGCACTGGCTTCTTTTCAAAATGAAAGTGGTCTTGTAAAGGATGGAGGAAATCTATATGAGCCATCTACAAACTCAGGTACTGCAATTTATGGGATTCCCGGTAGCGGAGACTATGGCTCTCTTACACAGGGGGCACTTGAAATGTCAAATGTAGATTTAGCACAGCAATTTACGGATATGATAGTAGCCAGCAGGGCTTTTCAGGCAAATGGGAAAATAATAACTACAGATGATACTATACTTGAGGATCTAATTAATTTAAAGAGATAGGTGTAATTTAAAGTTGAAAGTTCAAATATCAAAGTTCAAACAATGATTATTTTAATATTTTCTGACGTTAGGAGGAAAATTATCATTATCTGTTATTTATTCTTTGTTATTTGTTCTTTAGTAAAAGGTGATAAGTGGCAAGTTAGTGAAAGATTGTCACTTATCACTAAAAAATTATATTTTAAAATAATCATAACATTTTAAATTCCTGCTAAATGAAAATATTGCACATACAAATTGAAGTTGGATTTATAATATAATATATAACAGTACATTTAGGAGGATTTTTATGATAAAATTAACTCGACTCGACAATAAGGAGTTTATTATAAATGCAGATACTATAGAAAAATTAGAAGCTATACCTGAAAGTTTAATAACTTTAACTAATGGTAAAAAATATTTAGTAAAAGAATCTAACGATGAAATAGTAGAAAAAGTTATAAAATATAAAAGAAAAATATACACAGGAAATTTTGATTAAGTTAATAACTAATAACTATTAATTATTAGTTATTAACTAATTAAGTAAGGGGGATACATCATGGAAAATAAAGCAGCAAAAAAAGATCCATCTAAAATTATAATTATAATTTTAGGCATATTAATACTGGCAGTGGTAGCAGGAGGAGCTTTTTTTGGATATAATACTTTTCTAAAAGATAAGAAAAGTATTACTAAAAGTACTGTACAACAGGTTGTAAATAATGGACAAACTACAGGAACAGTTGCAAATTCATTAGATCAGGTTGTATCTTCCCAAACTTTTCAACTTGATGAGATTACTGTGAACCTAGCAGATGAAGGTGGAAATAGATATTTAAAGGTTGCAGTTTACCTAGGATTTGATAATAAAAAACTTACATCTGAATTGACTACCAAAAAACCAATTGTAACGGATGCAGTTATTCAAATTTTAAGAACAAAGAAAGTAGCAGATATAACTGCTAAAAATATGAACAATATAAAGCTGGAAATAATTCAAAAAATAAATCCAATGCTGGAAAAGGGACAGCTAAACAATGTATATTTTACAGACATTATAATTCAATAATATTTTTATAAATTTATCCTAAAGGAGAATATAAATGGATTTACAATTTATGTGGATGATTTTTAGAACAGGAATAGCTCTTGTATTTGTAATTTTTTTAATATATATTTCTGCAAAATATGGTGGAAAAAAACTTAAAAATGTCCAAAAGGGTAAATTTATAAGAATAATGGAAAGAGAACAGCTGTCAAAAGAAAATAGTCTACTTGTAGTAAAAATAGGAGAAAAAATGTATGTTATATCATCTACATCAGGAAAAATTGAAATAATATATGAATTGAATGACGAGGAAATTTCGAAATTCAAAAATAGAAATACCATACCAGAGTATAAAAGTTTGAAAGATTTTTATACAAGATCGGGAATGGAGCAATTGGTTAAAAGGGCAAGCGGCAAGTTAGCTTTAAAAAAACTTATAGATAAAAAGGAAGATAAATGATGAACAGTAGAGATAAAAAGCGTCTTATAATTATTTCAATTTTAATATTTGTCATTTTGGTTTTCAAAACACATAATGTATATGCAGCTCCAGATGCATCACAGGCAATGCCTATACCAAATATAAATGTATCTATGGATAATGCAGGCACATCAACTCCGCAGCAGTATGTACAAAATATAAAATTGCTTATAATTCTAACAGTTATAACATTGCTTCCTTCTTTTATAATGATGATGACAAGTTTTGTAAGAATTATAGTGGTATTTGGTTTTTTAAGAAATGCTATGGGAACGCAGCAGTCACCTCCAAATTCAATTTTAATTGGACTTGCACTGTTTATGACAATTTTTATTATGTATCCTGTGTATTCAAAAATGAATACAAATGCCATTGAGCCCTACATGCAAAATAAAATAACCCAGGAACAAGCAATAAATGAGGGAGCTAAACCACTTAGAAATTTTATGCTTAAGCAGACATATAAAAAGGATTTGCAGTTATTTATAGACCAAGCTAAATTAAATTACAAAGTTACTGCAGATGGGCAAAATGCACCACTTTATGTAGTAATCCCAGCCTATATTATAAGTGAACTTAAAACCGCCTTTGAAATAGGATTTTTGATTTATATACCGTTTATGGTAATAGATATGGTGGTATCAAGTGTACTTATGGCCATGGGAATGTTCATGCTACCACCAACTATGATATCTCTACCATTCAAACTACTTTTATTTGTAATGGTAGATGGATGGTACTTACTTGTAAAATCTTTAATTGTAAGTTTTTCATGAGGTGAATTGAATGAGTCAAAATATGGTAATTAGTATTATAAAAGATGCGGTACAAACGGGACTTTTAGTAGCAGCTCCTATACTTATAGTTTCAGTGGTTGTAGGTCTTATAATAAGTATATTTCAAGCCACTACTCAGATACAGGAGCAAACACTTACTTTTGTTCCTAAGCTTATTGCCGTAGCTGTAATAGGACTTATTGCAGGAAGTTGGATGTTACAGCAAATAATAGCTTTTACTCAGAGAATTTTTACGTATATAGCCCATATAACACAATGAACATTGCTACAAAGTATAATTGGAGAGGAATAACTTGATAAATACATTATATTTTACCGCATTAATTTTAGTATCGATAAGAATCTTTTCTTTTTTTATGTTAGTTCCAATATTTTTTCCAAATGGAACTCCAAATGTAGTTAAAGTGGGACTAACTGTAGTTATGGCATATATATTGATGCCAGGCATAGATTATGCTTCCATAAGCAGTATAGATAATACCATGTTTTTTGTAATGAATTGTTTAAATGAAGCAGCGGCAGGTCTTACCCTTGGATTCCTAACTAGCTTATGTTTTTCTATGGTGAGAATAGCGGGAAATCTTATGGATATGCAAATGGGATTTGCTATGGTTAGTATGTTTGATCCTACTTCAAACAGTAATACTACTTTAATTGAACATTTACTTTATTGGTTTAGTCTAGTTATCTTCTTTATAGTAGACGGACACCATATGCTTATAAAATCTTTAATTCAAAGTTTTAGTGTGATAAAACTTGGGAGTTTCTTTTTAAATCAAGCTTCAATTAATATAATTTTTAAGGCCTTTGTAGAATATTTTGGTATTGCAATTCAAATAGGAATACCTATAGTTTTAATACTTTTATTTACGGATTTGACAATGTCACTTATAGCCAGGACAGTTCCACAGTTAAATATAATGATATTGGGACTTCCTATTAAAGTACTGATAGGGTTTGCATCATTTTGTTTTGCACTGCCAATTTTTCTTAAATTAATAGAAAATTTATTTACAGCTATACCTAATTCTATAGATGGTTTTTATAAGGCATTACCGGTGCTTTTAATATTTGCAAAGGATGATAAGACAGAAGAGGCTACCCCTAAAAAGAAAAGTGATTCTAAGAAAAAAGGCCAAGTAGCTAGAAGTAAAGAAGTAGGACTCACCATGACACTGCTTGCATCAACTTTAGTTATAGCAGTCTTAGGTGGATATTCAGGAACATCTCTTGGTTCTACAATGGTGGCCTTTTTAAATAATTATATAAATACGTCACTGGATTACAGCAGTGCAAATAAAATATTATTTATAACTGTATGGAGAATGGCCATAGTTTTTCTACCTATAGCTATTCCAATACTTGCTATAGGTGTGCTGGCAAATATAGTTCAAACTAGAGGACTTATAACTTTTGAAACTTTGAAGCCAGATTTTTCAAAATTAAATCCTATAAATGGATTTAAAAGAATGTTTTCTGCTAGGTCTGTAATGGAACTTTTAAAGGATGTCACTATAGTGTCTATAGTAGGGTACGTAGGCTATAAATTTATAAAAGATAATTATATGTATATATTGAGTTTAGGACAATTGGATTCCAGAGCCGTAGCAAAGGCCATAGGGAGCTTAGCTGTGGGTATATTTTTTAGAATAACTTTAATTATGCTTATAATTGCAATTATTGATTATATGTTTCAAAGATATCAATATAATAAAGATCTTAGGATGTCAAAGCAGGAAATTAAAGAAGAATTTAAACAGGATGAAGGAGATCCACAAATAAAGGGCAAGAGAAGACAAAAGCAGAGAGAACTAGCTATGCGAAGGATGATGCAGGAGGTGCCAAAGGCCACTGTAGTAGTTACCAATCCTACTCATGTTGCTGTAGCTTTAAAATATGAAGATGGGCAAAATGCACCTGTGCTTGTAGCAAAGGGATTGAATGCTGTAGCCCTTAAGATAAAGGAAATAGCAAAAGACAATGATGTCCCAATAATTGAAAACAGGCCGCTTGCAAGGCTTATATATAAAGAAGTGGAAATTGATATGGAGATACCAGCTGAGATGTATCAGGCGGTGGCAGAAATACTTGCGTTGGTTTACAAGATGAGGTGATGTGTTGGAAAGAAGTAGAAAAAAGTTTAGAATAAAAGACAACTTAGATATAATAATGGCAATGGTAGTTATTACAGTAGTGTTTATGATTATAATCCCAATACCTGCAGAACTTTTAGATGTACTAATTTCGTTTAATATAGCATTGTCTGTAATAATTATACTTTTAACATTGTTTACTACGGAAGTATTACAATTTTCTATATTTCCTACATTGCTTTTAATAACTACAATTTTTAGATTGGCTTTAAATATATCTTCTACAAGACTTATACTTAGGGATGGATATGCAGGATCAGTTATAAATGCTTTTGGCAGCTTTGTAGTAGGAGATAATTATATAGTTGGAATAATAATATTTTTAATTATAATTATTATTCAGTTTGTTGTAATAACAAATGGTTCCGGCAGGGTTGCTGAAGTTTCTGCAAGATTTACTTTAGATGCAATGCCAGGAAAACAAATGAGTATAGATGCAGATTTAAACTCTGGTTTAATTGATGAAAAAGGTGCCAGAGATAAGAGGGAGAAACTTCAGGAAGAAGCAAATTTTTATGGATCCATGGATGGTGCATCTAAATTTGTAAAGGGAGATGCTGTAGCATCACTCTTAATTGTAGTAATAAATATAATAGCAGGTATTGTAATAGGTATAATAATTAAGGGAATGGGTGCTTCTGAAGCTGCTCAAACTTATGTAAAACTTAGTATAGGTGATGGACTGGTATCTCAGGTTCCAGCACTACTTATATCTACGGCGTCAGGTATACTTGTTACCCGTTCAGGGAGCAGCGAAAGTTTTGGTAGTTTAGCTATTAAGCAGTTGACAAGCTTCCCTAAGGTAATAGCTATTGCAGGGGCAGTATTATTGTTTTTAGCTATAGTACCTGGGCTTCCACATATACCATTTTTGATTTTATCAATAGCTTGTATTATAGCTGCATACCTACTTTATAAAGATGAATTACAGAATCATATGCAGCAGCAGGAAATGAAACAACAGGAAATAACTCAAATAGAAAATAAAGAACCAGAAAATGTAATGAACTTGATATCTGTAGAACCTATGGAAGTGGAAATAGGTTATGGATTGATACCACTGGCAGATGAAAGTTCAGGAGGAGATCTCCTTCAGAGAATAACCTCTGTAAGAAGGCAGTGTGCTATTGAAATGGGGATAGTAGTTCAACCAATTAGAATTAGGGATAATTTGCAGTTAAATACTAATAGCTATGTAATAAAGATAAGAGGTACAGTAATTGCAAAAGGAGAGCTTATGCCAAATATGCTTTTATGTATGGATCCTACTAATTCAAGCAGTGATATTCAAGGAATAAGTACTACAGAACCATCTTTTGGACTTCCTGCTATATGGATAAATAAAGATCAAAGGGAAGAAGCAGAAATTAAAGGACTCACAGTAGTGGATCCTACTACAGTTATGGTAACTCATCTTACAGAATCGATAAAAAATCATTCTTATGAATTACTTGGAAGGCAGGAAGTTAAGCTTATTGTAGATTCTGTGAAAGAAAAATATCCTACTGTGGTGGAGGAACTCATACCTGATCTTCTTACTATAGGAGAACTTCAAAAAGTACTGCAAAATCTTTTAAGAGAAAGGGTTTCTATAAAGGATATGGTAACTATAATGGAGTCCCTTGCAGATAATTCAAGAAATACAAAAGATATAGAAGTACTTACAGAATATGTTAGATTTGCATTAGGAAGAAGCATATGCAATTCACTTATAGATGAAAATGGAATTATTACAGTAGTTACTCTATCTAAACATCTGGAGGATTTAATAGGAAAAAATATTCAAAAGTCAATGCAGGGTTCTTTCCCAGCAGTAGATCCGGATACTACAAGCAAGATATTAAATTCTATTAAAAATTTGCTAGATTCAGTTTATTTTTATGAAAACCAACCTATAATTTTGGTTTCACCTAATATAAGAGCACCTTTCAGGAGATTAATTGAAATGGTGTTTCCATCGGTAAATGTATTATCATTAAATGAAATACCAAATGATGTGGAGATAAAAACCGAAGGAGTGGTTTCAATATAATGATTATTAAGAGATATAAAGTCAATAGTATGAACGAAGCTATTACGAGAATTAGGTATGAACTTGGGAGGGAAGCCGTAATAATAAGCCAGAGGAAAATAAGAAAACCTGGCATATTAGGTTTTTTCTCTAAAAAAATGTTAGAGGTTACTGCAGCTGTAGACAATAAGAAAAAGGAAAACAGCGATGGAGCCGATATGCAAGATAGTATTGCAGCAATAAAAAAACTTGTAAATGATAAAATGAAAAATAACACTTTATGTAGTGATATAAAAGGTGATAAAATTATAGATAATGGTGCTAAAGAAAATTACAATATATCGGAGTGTAATTATGAAAAAAATATAGTAGATAAAAATAATGACACTATTATAAAAGAAATGCAGCAGATGAAAAACATGTTAAATGAAATGATGAAAGGTTCTTATGGTAATGTAGGAAAAAGTGCATTTCAGATAAAGCTTGAAAATAGGGATTTCAACAGCAAAGTAGTGAGTACAATTTTAAATAGAGTAAATATAATAGAAGATGATAGGAATGAAGAAGAAAAGTTAAAAGAAGTAGTTACAAGTATGATAAAAGTAGAAGATAAAGTACTTGAAAATATAGTGGTATTAGTGGGGCCTACAGGTGTTGGGAAAACTACTACAATTGCTAAACTTGCAGGTAAGCTTTCTCTTATTGAAAAGAAAAAAGTAGGACTTATAACTATAGATACCTATAGAATAGGTGCAGTAGAACAGCTTAAAACTTATGCAGATATAATGAATATACCTTTTCAAGTAGTATTTACCATAAAGGACATGTCAAAAGCTATAGAGAATATGTTAAATTGCGATGTGATTTTAATAGATACTACAGGAAGAAGCAGCAAAAATAAGATGCAGATATCAGAACTGAGGGCATTTATAGATAAGGTAAATACGGATAATATACATTTAGTTATAAGTTGTACCACTAAAAATAGAGATATAGATGTAATAGTGGAGGGATATAAGGAGCTTAATTATAATAGTGTAATAATAACTAAATTAGATGAAACATCTACTTATGGATCTATATTAAATATTTTGCAGGCTGCAAAAAAACCCATAAGTTTTGTTACTACAGGACAAAATGTACCGGAAGATATAAAAGTTATGAATTCAGAGGAATTGGCTAAACTTGTACTTGGGGAGGATATTATATGCTAGATCAGGCTGAAGAGCTTAGAAAATTAGCTCAAGAGGACAAAATGAAAAGAAAAGAAAGAGTACCTAGCAGTATAAAACCTAGGATAATAACTGTTACTTCTGGAAAAGGAGGAGTTGGAAAGAGCAATTTTGTAGTAAATGTATCTATAGCACTACAGAAGATGAAAAAAAATGTACTTATATTTGATGCAGATATGGGAATGGGCAATGATGATGTTTTAATGGGGTATTTACCTAAATACAGTGTATATGATGCCATATTTGAAGATAAAAGTATAGAAGAGGTTACTATAAAAGGACCTTTTGGGGTAAAATTACTTCCGGGTGGGAGGGGAATTTTAAAAATACGAAATATAACGAAATCTCAAAGGGAAAAATTTATAAATAAATTGTCATTACTAGAAGATTTAGATTATATAATACTAGATACAGGTGCTGGAATAAATAGAGATGTGTTAGGATATATTGCCTGTTGTCAGGAACTTATTATAATTACTACACCAGAACCTACATCTCTTACAGATGCATATAGTTTAGTAAAGGCTGTAAATTACTTTAAATTAAACGATTTTGCACAAATAATTATAAACAAAGTTTATAATGCTCAAGAAGGAGAGAAAACTTTTAATAAATTTAAGAGTGTAGTAAATAAATTTTTAAATATAGAAATAAAATATCTAGGATGTATGTTGGAGGACAAAAAATTAGTTCAGGCTGTTAAAAATCAAGTCCCATTTTTAATAAATTATCCTAATTCCCAGGCTTCTAAGGATATAAATTTAATAGCCAGCAAATTGTCAGGAACTGAAATACATAGTAGGAAAAGTAGTATACAGGATTTATTTAAAAAAATTTTTAATACTTTTTCATAAGGAGAAGGAAGAAGATGGATTCCAATATTGAATTTGCAGTTAATAGCAGAATTGAGATAGACATGGACAATGAAATATATAAAAGTAATATTCAGGATGTGTCAGAAGATTATATAAGTATAAGTATACCTGTGAATAATCATAAATATATGCCACTTTCAAAAGGTGAAAAGGTGAGTGTTATATATTATGGGGGAAAAAATGTCTACAAATTTAATACTGTAGTTATAGGGCGTAAAATAGAAAGAATACTTATGATTATGCTGAGGAAACCTAAGAAAGTTCAAATCTGTCAAAGAAGGAATTTTGTAAGGGTACCTTTGATTTTGGATGTGCTATGTGCCATGCTTCCTTTAGAAAAGGACTTATATCACTTAAATGATCAAGTAGAAGTATTTAAGGCATGTTCTATGGACATGAGCGGCGGTGGAATGAGAATAGTTGTAAATGTAAAAATGAAAGATAAACTAAAGTATGGTGACATTATCATAGTGACAATTCCAATGGAAAATGACAGCTTAACTTTAAAAGGAAAAATAGTGAGAATTACTAGTAACAAAGATGAAACCAAATTGACCTGTGGACTATCTTTTATAGATATAGATAAGAAGAGTAGAGAAAGAATAATAAGGGCATTATTTCAAATTATGAGGCAGCATATGAAAAAAGGAGCAAAGGGGGATTAAAATATGGTTTTGGCAAATAAATTAGATATAAAAGAAGAATTGGTAAAAAAGTATCTTCCTCTAGTAAAATACATTGCTTCTAGGGTTATAATTGGAAAGACCAAATACATTGAATATGAAGATTTGGTTAGCTATGGAATGATGGGACTTATCGATGCAATAAGCAAGTTTGATGAGGACAGGGGAATGAAATTTTCCACTTACGCATCCATAAGAATAAAGGGTTCTATGATAGATGAACTTAGGAGAAACAGTCCTATTTCTAAAGGTGCTATGGACAAGCTTAATAAATATAACGCAGCCATAGATTTCCTTCGCAGTAAACTAGGAAGAGAACCAGAAAGTGAAGAAATAGCAAATGAATTAAGTATACCTTTGAAAAAAATGATGGAAATTGAAAATTATATAAACTATATATCTATAGTATCTCTAGAAGATTTCATATTTTCTGAAGATGATGATATTCCACTTATGGGGACTGTAGAAGATACTAAAAGTCCAAGTCCAGAAAAAAGTCTGGAGAAAAAAGAAATGCTGGAGTATTTAGCCAAAGCGTTAGAACTTTTAAATGAAAAAGATAATTTAGTTATTACTCTATACTATTATGAAAAGTTGACTTTAAAGGAAATAGGCCATATATTAAATGTATCGGAGTCCAGGGTATGTCAACTTCACAGTAGGGCAATTTTACATTTGAGAAAAAACATGATTAAATTAAAGTATGTATAGAAATGTTTTTAAGAAGGAGAAAATTTTATGGTTCCAATCATATTGATTATAGTAGGGATATTTTTAATAGCATTAAATTTCAATGCTATGCGCAAAGAAAAAAAGTCCTTTCAAGAGAAATTAAATGTAAAGCAAAATGAAATGGGAAACTGTGAACTCGAAATTGGCAAAATGAGAAAGGAATTTGCAGAAACTATACTTGAACTTCAAAAAGAAATTGAAGATTTAAAAACACAGGGTAATCAGAATTCTTATGAAACTATTTTATCTGAAGAAGCATCTGAAGGCCCAGAAGAAAAATTAATGGAAGAAGAAATTGAAGATATCAAACGCAATCAAGATAATACTGAAGGAGAACCAAAAAAAAGTGAAAATTCAAATAAGGTTACTGAAGAGTATGGAAATAATATTAAAATTGATGAAATAAGAGGATTATTAAAAGATAATATTTCTGTAAGTGATATATGTGAGAAAACTGGTATTGGTAAGGGGGAAGTTCTATTAATAAAAGAATTGTATGCAAAATAAAAATGTTTTTTGATTTTTTTAGTGATAGAAAGATACTTATAGGTATAGGTATAGGTATTTTAATAGCTACTCTTATAATGAGTAGTGCTAAGATCCAATATCAAATGAGTAAAAGTCAAATTGAGGATAAGGCAAGATCAATGGGAATGCATTATCCTGATGAAATGAAAGTTATGGATAAAGGAGGAAGCAAATGATTAGAAGTTTTTACTCTGCCGTATCTGGAATGATAACTCAAGAAGCAAAACAGGATGTCATAACAAATAACTTGGCAAATGCAAATACTGTAGGATTTAAGCAGGATGACCTTAGAGTGAAAAGCTTTAACGACATGCTTTTACAAAATTATGACAAAACAGAAGAAAATAGAAGTGTAAGAAATATAATAGGGTCTATAAGTCTTGGTAGTGGAATAGATTCAGTTACAACAGGATTTACACAAGGATCTATAGATTCTACAGGGGTATCTACTGATTTTGCTATTGATGGAAGAGGATTTTTTACTGTTAGGGGACAGGATGGAAAAGAATATTATACGAGAGATGGTCATTTTCACGTAAATACAAATGGAGTACTGGTAAATGACGCTGGAGACAGTGTTTTGGCCAGAAATACTACAACAGGTGCTTTAGGTGAAATGAATGTGGGAAATGGGAAGATGACTTCAGATGATCACGGAAATATAAGTATAGATGGAACTCCAAGTTATAAGCTTTACACGGTTGATTTTAATGACTATAATACTTTGACAAAAGTTGGAGACAATTTATATACAGGAACAAATGCTGCAGAGACAAATGCTGTGGTAAGACAGAATTCACTGGAAAAGTCCAATGTAAATATAGTAAACACAATGTCTCAACTGCTCACTACTATGAGGTCTTTTGAAACTGACCAAAAGGCAGTTCAATCAATAGATGAAACTTTAGATAAATTGATAAGTGAAGGTGGTAAAGTATAATTAATAAAAAAGGGATGATTTTATATGCTTAGAGCTATATGGAATAGTGTAAGTGCTATGAATGCACAGCAGGATAAACTCAATAGTATATCCAATAACTTAGCAAATGTAGATACTGTAGGATATAAAAAAGAAAATGTAGAATTTAATGATCTAGTATATGAAACTTTAAATAGAAAGGGATATCCTACTAATCCTAATGGAACAAATACAATAAATGGTACAGGAGTAAAGGCTACAGAATGGATTAGAGATAATACTCAGGGTCCAATTCAACAAACAGGGCTAAAGACAGATATGGCTATAGACGGAGATGGATATTTTAAAGTAACTTTAGGGAATGGAACGGCAGCTTATGAGAGAGCAGGAAGTTTTACTGTAGACAGAAATGGAAATTTAGTGGACAGTAATGGAAATAAGCTTGAAGTGAATCTTACAGCAGAAGGAAGTTCATTATTCAATTCTGGGATGGTATTTAAGGATAATAATTTTAAAGTAGATGAAAAAACTGGACAAATATACATGAATGTTGGTAATCAAAGCATACTTTATGGAAGGATAAACATATACAATGCAGTAGGACAGGATTCCATGAAATCTATAGGAGATAATTTATATCAGCCAGCAAACAATGTGCAAATGAACATAAATACCAAAGCACATGTGATTCAAGGTTATTTGGAGCAATCTAATGTAGATTTGGGAAGGGAAATTACAGATATGATAATGGCACAGAGATCTTTTGAACTTGCATCAAAAGGGCTCACTACCTCAGACGAAATGTGGGGACTCATAAATAGTATGAAGAGATAGAGAGTTTCTAATCATAAAATCAACTTATACTCCGGATATTTTTTACAACCTTCAGCTCGTTAAATATTTTGATAAGGCTAAGCGAAAAATTTTAAAAAAATACTGAGAACTTTTGAAAACTCGTACCTCAAACAATTTAAAAGTTCTAGATTTTTCAAAAATTTTTCCCTAAGTCTTATATACAAAATATTTAAAAGAGCTTCATTATTGTAAAAATATGCCTGCGTATAAGTTGATTTTTTAGTTAGAAAGTCTCATAAAGTATCCCCCTATATACATTTAGAGCTTGTCCCTAAACTAATTAAAATATCATCCGATATAAAAGAAGAAGGAA